>CAMWXG010000228.1 GCA_947178155.1 uncultured Lachnoclostridium sp. | reverse complement strand
CATCTATAATATCATTATATTCCAAAATCTTAAACAAGCTTCTTTTTCTTTCATTTACAATTTTTGACTTTAAATCAAAATTTGAATACAACAATGAGTATACTGATTTTAATATAGTACTTTTTCCGCTGCTGTTATATCCACCAATAACTGTTATTCCATCTGCCTCTATATCTGCTTCATTAATTAAACCAATATTTTTTACAAAAATTTTCATATAAATCTCCATTCCAATTCAGCCAGCGAATTGGGGTTGCAGGCACAATCACAAACTAACCCAATATCTTTGAATTATATCACCATCTACTTCTACATCTTTTTCATAAATTCCGCCACATGAAAGAATTGTATTCCTACTTGCAACATTCTTTTCATCGCAGGTAATCATAACCTTATGTATTCCCATTTCGCGGCATTTTTCAAAGTTTAACCTAAGCATTTCCTTTGCATATCCCTTTCTTCTCTCATCTTGGCGAACATAATACCCCATATGACCTTCCCATGTTCTAAGAACTGGTGAATTGATATGATGTCTTAAATCAATTATTCCAATTATTTTATTATCACTTCTCCGAACTGCAATAAATATGTGTGACGGAACTTTTCCAATAGGACAAGTTTCTTCTGACTTTCCCATATTTATTGTATATATCCATTCTTTTGCCGATGAACAAGATTCTAAATTTCCACAACCGGAAAATTTATCCTCATGATTTTCATCTAATATTTCCTGTCGAAATTTCCATATATCCTTTGCATATTCCATAGTTGGTAATATCAAGACAATTCATCACCTAAACTCTTTTTATAACAAACCGCCTCAGACATTTCATCGTAAGGAGGATAATTTTCTATCTGTACATATCCAAATGACTTATAAAGCTCTACTGCATCATTACATACAGCTCTTGTCTGCAAAACCATTTCTTTATATCCATTATCATAAGCATGCTTCTCCAAACGCTTTATAAGTTCACTGGCAATATGCCTTTTCCGATATTCCGGCAAAACCCATACACGTTTCATTTCTGCTGTCTGCTCATCAAATTTTTTAAAACTTGCACAAGCCACTGCCTTCTCCTCTTCATATGCAATAATAACATCTTTAATCAGTTCTAAAGAATTATGCGGAATAAAACTCTTCCTATTTTCCTCACCACCCACAAGAACATTAAAATATTCTTCAAGACAATCACTAAAATATTTAAAATCCGAATTATTGCTATCTGTCCAGATAAATTTAAGTTCTATATCTTTCAGTATAGGTCTGCACATATTGTTCCTCCTCTATTATACATTCATGTTTCTTTCTTTCCTTATCATAATTAATTCCAACAAGCAGTATATCTCCAAAATAATCATTAAGAGAATCTGCATAATTTTTCTCTTTAATCTGACTTATAGCACCATCAGCAGATTTATTCCATTTAAGCTCAACCACCATAGCAGGCTTATCACAATTTCTTCTCGGAATGAATACAATATCAGCAAATCCCTTGCCACTAGGAAATTCTCTAATAAGTGTATAATCATTTCTTGCGCTGTAATATGCTATTGATATTACACAGCTTAATGAATTTTCATCATTATATTTTAGAATTGATGCAGTATCATCATGTACTCTGTCAATTATTTGAGCAACTTTTTCATTTTCACGATTCAATGTAGCCTCAAGTAAAGCATCAGATAGATTCATCGCACTGACAACTTCAGTCCAGTTAGAGCCCTCAACAGCATTTTTAAATTCATTTGCTATCTCAAGGTTTGGAATAAATACTTCCTTCTTCTCTTCAATATAACCCAGATATCCAAGATGAACAAGAAGTGAAAAAACATCATCTTTTGACTTAAATGTTGTCATATCATTTTGAAATTTTTCAATATTAATTGAGCAATGTGCACCTCCAAGCATAGCAATTACACTATCTTTTAATCCATCAATATTCAGATCAAAATACATTCTTAAAGCTTCATATGTTTCAGTCCTTGTCCAATAGCTTTTAAATCTATTGCTTACCATTGCACTTACAACAGATTTGGGATTATATATGTGCAAACCATCTTCAAAAATATATCCATCATACCAACGCTTAACTTCACTAAAATCTCTATTATATTCCATACAAAGCGCCTTAACTTCATTTTCAGTAAATCCAACAAATTTTGCAAGTGCTGATGCATCTGCCATTGAAAATTCAGTAAACATATTAAGCGCAGAATGTGTCCCATATTTCTTAACAGGCAAAATTCCTGTCATATATACAAGTTTTATATACGATCTTCCTTTAAATAGCACTCTTAAAAAATCTAAATATTCTTTTTGTATCTTTAAATTATCTTTTGCTTCCCTGAAAATACAATCCCATTCATCAATAATAAAAATAAATCCTCTGTTCTCAAATTTATTCTTCTCATATATATTTTTTAAAACTAAAAATAAATTTTCTTCCTCAGCATATTCATAATCATTATATTTCTCTTTTAAATCTCTAATCAGTGAACTTTTTAAATAACTAATCAAATTATCAATACCACCAGCTTCTCCAATGATATTTTGTATTTCCCAAAATATAACATCATATTTATTCAGGTGCTGTTCATAAGATAT
>CAMWXG010000227.1 GCA_947178155.1 uncultured Lachnoclostridium sp. | reverse complement strand
TATCTTTATATTCAATTTTAATACTACTATACTAAAAGGGAGAATACAACATGAATATTAATGAATTAAAGCACAAATTTTTCAGGCTGGTCTGCCTTCTGGCACCTGTTACAGCCTTTGCTGTTATGTTTTTTGTAAAAACATACAGCACAGCAGCACAAAAAACAGAATTTATTGTAGGATTTGACGCAGAATTTCCACCTTATGGCTATATGGACGAAAGTGGCGAATATGTCGGCTTTGACCTGTCTCTTGCAGAGGAGGTTTGCAAAAGAAATGGCTGGACATTTGTTAAAAGACCAATTGCATGGGATTCTAAAGATTCTGAATTGGAATCTGGAGCTATTTCCTGTATATGGAATGGTTTTACCATGAATGGCAGGGAAAATAACTATACATGGTCAACACCATATGTAGACAATTCACAGGTGGTAATCGTCCGTAAAGATTCAGGTATTGAAAAATTAACAGACTTATCTGATAAGATTGTAATAGTACAAAATGATTCCTCTGCCCTTGCTGCATTAACTGGTGATGATGCCACTGATGAGAATAAAGCACTGGCAAACTCCTTTCGTGAACTGCAACAGGTAGAAGATTACAATTCTGCACTTATGACATTAGAAAGTGGGATGGCAGATGCTGTTGCAATGGATATTGGTGTAGCAGCCTACCAGATAAAAGACAGAGAAGATACATTTGTTATGCTTGATGAACATCTGTCTGCTGAAGAATATGGTATTGGTTTTAAGGCTGGCAATACTGAGCTTAGAGACCAGGTACAGCTTACACTTCTTGTAATGCTGCGTGATGGGACTTATGAAAAAATTGCAAAGGACTGGGGACTTGAGGAAAGTATATGCCTTAGCGAGGAAAATACTACTTACATAGATGGACAAAGTATTCCTAAAGTAGATGAAAAAGCTTTAAAAGAACTTGCATCAAAAGATAATGAATCAGACACAGAAGAAGAAAATACAAATACCAAAAAAGCAGATTCCCAAAATCAATGGAGCTTATTTGTAATTGCAAAACACCTCTCTAAGGGAATGATTGCTACATTAAGTATATTTCTCCTTACACTTCTCTTTTCAATGCCACTTGGACTTCTTATAGCTGCTATACGAATGTCAAAATTTTCAATTCTGCAATGGATTGCGAGAATTTATATATCAATTATGCGTGGTACTCCATTAATGCTCCAGCTTTTGGTAGTATTTTTTGCTCCATTTTATGTATTCTCTTTATCCATGCCGTATTCTTACAGATTTACTGCTGTTATTATAGGTTTTTCATTAAATTATGCAGCATATTTTGCTGAAATTTATCGTTCAGGAATACAAAGTATACCAAATGGTCAAAGAGAAGCAGCACAAGTTATGGGATACAACAGAAGCCAAACATTTTTCAGGATAATTTTCCCTCAGATGGTAAAGCGTGTTCTTCCACCTGTAACTAATGAGGTAATTACCCTTGTAAAAGATACCTCCCTAGCTTTTGCATTAGCTTATACAGAAATGTTTACACTGGCTAAACAGATTGCTGCTGGTCAAAAATCTCTTATGCCACTATTTGTAGCAGGTATATTTTACTATATATTCAACTTTGTTGTCGCATTTATAATGGAAAAGCTTGAGAATAAATTGAATTATTACAATTAATCAGGAAGTGAGGTTAAATCTTATGAAAGTTTTGGAACTAAATCATATCAGAAAAAGTTTTGATGGAAAAGAGGTCTTAAAAGACATTAGTTTATATGTTAATGAAGGAGAAGTTGTTTCTATTTTAGGTCCTTCAGGTTCCGGCAAGTCTACACTACTGCGCTGTGCTGCCTTTCTGGAGCACATTGACGGCGGCGAGATTGGCTATTCCGGAGAAATGTTTGTAAAAAATAATGAAAATGGTACAGCTATTTACCCAAATAAGAAGCAGCTATTGAAAGCTCAGTCTAATTTTGGACTGGTATTTCAAAACTTTAACTTATTCCCTCATTTCTCTGTTTTAAAAAATATTGCAGATGCACCAATCACAATTCACAAACGCGAAAAAGAAGAAGTATACATGGAAGTAAGAGAGCTGTTAAAAAAGGTAGGAATAGAAGATAAAGAAAATGCATATCCATGTGAACTGTCGGGTGGACAACAACAGCGTGTAGCTATTGCCAGAGCTTTGGCACTGCACCCAAAGATTTTGTATTTTGATGAACCAACTTCCGCTCTTGACCCTGAAATTACAGCTGAAATTTTGCGTGTAATGAAGGGACTTGCTGCTGAAAAGATGACAATGGTTGTTGTAACTCATGAAATAGATTTTGCAAAAGCAGTATCAGACCGTGTAATCTTTATGGATGGTGGCATGGTCATAGAACAAGGAACCCCACAGGAAGTAATTGATAACCCTAAAAATGAGCGTACACAGTCTTTCTTAAAAAAACTTCATATATAATACAGAACGCAGAAAATTTTGAGTAATAAAATATAATGCAATATATCAATATAGCGTTTTATATTTTAAATTCTCTTTCTATATTTTTGTGAATCCCAATTTGCCAATTGCCATCAACCTCTTAAATGTCTATAATTATAATAAATTAAATTGGAAAGGATGAAAATATTTTATA
>CAMWXG010000226.1 GCA_947178155.1 uncultured Lachnoclostridium sp. | reverse complement strand
GCAGCGTCAGTTGTGTATAAGAGATAGATTTCATATTTCTCACATATTTCATCAAGTGATTTTTTTTCTGTTCCATTTGTAAGATCTTTGATACCTATTGGAAGGGTAATATTTTTTTCTTTTCTAATTGCTTTGGCTTGCTGGTATGTAAGTTTTGTCAATATGTATGAATTATCTGAAAGCTTAATTATATAATATTGAAGATAGTCATTATTTATCTCCATTGCAATTTCAGAATTGGATTTAACTACAGTTGCTTTTGGACCATCGTTTACAACTGTACGGCGTTTATATCCAACTCTTTTTGTTTTATTGGGTGATACCCATGATTTAAGACGGTATACCCCTGTTGAGATAACATCAGTAGGGCATACAGTTATGCAGTTTTCACTTTCATAAAAACTTTCAGCACTTGCAATACGTGGTATATCATCACCTGCAGCACGACCTATATACTCATTGATTGATGAAGTTTCTATATCACTTAAATTGATAGGTGTTTTGTCTTTAAATAATGTATCAGGGTTAAACATCGCATAAAAGAACAAAGCTGCTGCAAGTGAAGCAATTACGCATACACCAATTATTAATGTTTTTATAATTTTCATAGAAATCCTCCATGCCGCTTTTAGCGGCACAAATTAATCATCATTATCTTCGGTTTGTACTGATAGTATTTGTCTTTTACGTGCCATTTCATCGCTGTCAAGGTATTCATCGTATGTTGTAATTTTGTCAATAAGACCACCTGGCGTTATTTCCATTATGCGGTTGGCTATTGTCTGTATAAACTGGTGATCCTGTGATGTGAAAAGCACTACACCTGGAAACTTTATAAGTGCATTGTTAAGTGCAGTTATTGATTCCATATCAAGATGTGCAGTAGGTTCATCTATTACAAGTACATTAGAGCCAAGTATCATCATTTTAGAAAGCATTACACGTACTCTTTCACCACCTGACAGGACGTTTACTTTTTTTATGCCATCTTCACCAGGAAAAAGCATGCGTCCAAGAAAACCACGTACATAAGTAGGATCTTTTTCAGGAGAGAATGGCATAAGCCAGTCTACTATTGTTTCATCTCTGTCAAAAAGTTCAGTATTGTCTTTAGGGAAGTATGAGAAACTTGTGGTTACTCCCCATTTATAAGTACCTTCATCAGGCTCCATTTCACCTACAAGTATTTTAAATAATGTTGTAGCAGCTATAGTGTTGCTTCCTACAAATGCAACCTTATCCTCACGTCCAAGTATAAATGAGATATCATCAAGAACTTTTACTCCATCTATTGTTTTTGAAATGTGTTCAACAATAAGAACTTCATTTCCTATTTCGCGGTCAGGACGAAAATCAATATATGGATATTTACGACTTGAAGGCTTCATATCATCAAGCTGTATCTTTTCCAGTGCATGTTTTCGTGATGTTGCCTGCTTTGATTTTGAAGCATTGGCGCTGAAACGCTGGATAAAGCTTTGTAGTTCTTTTATTTTTTCCTCTTTCTTTTTATTGGCTTCCTTCATCTGCTTAATCATAAGCTGGCTTGATTCATACCAGAAGTCATAGTTACCGGCATAGAGCTGAATTTTGGCATAATCAATGTCAGCAACATGTGTGCAGACTTTATTTAAAAAGTATCTGTCATGTGATACAACTATTACTGTATTATCAAAGTTTATCAAAAATTCTTCAAGCCAGCGTATAGCTTCAAGGTCTAAGTGGTTAGTAGGCTCATCAAGAAGAAGTATGTCAGGACTTCCAAAGAGAGCCTGCGCAAGCAGAACCTTTACTTTATCTGTATCTGTAAGTTCATGCATTGTTTTATAATGAATATCTGTAGGAATACCAAGACCATTTAAAAGTGTAGCAGCATCAGCTTCTGCTTCCCAGCCATTCATTCCTGCAAATTCAGCTTCAAGTTCGCTTGCCTTTATGCCATCTTCTTCAGTAAAGTCTTCTTTTGCATATATTGCGTCTTTTTCCTTCATTATTTCATAAAGACGCTCATTACCCATAATTACAGTATCAAGTACAACATATTCATCATACTGGAAATGATCCTGTTTTAAAAATGACAGCCTTTGTCCCTGAGAAATAATTATTTCGCCCTTGCTTGGTTCAATTTCCCCTGTAAGAATTTTAAGAAATGTGGATTTACCTGCACCGTTTGCACCTATAAGTCCATAACAATTTCCTTCTGTAAATTTAATATTTACATCTTCAAATAGCGCCTTTTTTCCAAGGCGTAAAGTGACATTGCTTGCCTGTATCATATCAGTAATTCCTTTCTTTGAATATTATACTCACAGTCAATGAAATTTACAGTGAGTACTGCGCCAGCCACAGCCGCAAAGCGGCAAACTGTGTGCTTCTATTTATACTTGTGGCAGATTTTTCTGCCCTTTAGTATAACATAGATTATTGTCATTATTTATATTTTGTACATAATAACAGATGATTACTATTTTACAGAAAATTGGCGATTTTGCAAGGTTTTTTAATGGAGTTTAAAAAAATTTTTAAGTTACGTATTAATATATTTGATATTTTAATGCATTTTTTATATAAAAGCCTTTTTTTGTCGAAAAAGAGAGTATATGCCTTTTATGAGCACTTTCTTTGC
>CAMWXG010000225.1 GCA_947178155.1 uncultured Lachnoclostridium sp. | reverse complement strand
AAATATACTGTAAAAGGTATGTTTTTTGGTATTATTCAGATTGTAAAATCTCATGTTTTTATAGAAAAAATTTGTAAAGTATGTTACAATATAAAAAGAAAAAACATAGGAAAACAAGGGATTGACATGACTGAACACGAAGAACTTTTAATACTTAGAAAGCAGTTAGAAAGTGCTAAAACATTACTTGCAGAAAAAGAGGAACTCATTAGAAAAAAAGATATTCAAATTGAAAATCTGACACAGGCATTGTTACATACTCGTAAGAAAATGTTTGGGGCTTCTTCTGAAATGAGTACCCAGATTGATGGACAAATATGTCTGTTTGAGGATACGGAAGAACTTGCAAAAAAATTACTTGAATCTCAAAAAAAGATTGCTGTCACTGTGAAAGAATACAAACGTACTCCACGCAAACCTGGAGTACGAAAAGAGATGTTGTCAGAACTTCCAAAAGAGATTGAAGAATATATAATTAATCCAGAGGAAACATGTTCAAAATGCGGAGCACCACTTAAAATCATAGCAAAAGAATTTGTGCGAACAGAAGTGGAATATCAGCCTGCAAAACTTATTGTGAAGCAGGTTATACGTCAGGTGGCAAAATGCACAAAATGTGGAATAGAGGGAAGTGAAAATCCAAATGATCATTTCCAAAAGGCTGCAATACCAAGTAAGCCTCTTTCACATACAATAGCAACTCCTTCTCTTATTGCTCATATTTTATATCAAAAATTTGTGCAGGGAGTTCCATTGTATCGAATGGAGAGAGATTTATTTCAAATGGGACTAATACTTCAAAGGTCAACAATGGCACACTGGGTAATAAGATGCAGTGAAGAATGGTTTGAGATGATCTATTGGCGTATCCATAAAAAATTAACTGCCTGTGAGGTGCTGCATATGGATGAAACAAGAATCCAGTGCAATAAGGAACCAAACAGAAAAGCTTCTAGTCAGTCATGGATGTGGGTAATTCAAAGTGCAGCTTGTGAATCCTTTAAGGGAACATTCTTTTATTATGATACCAGCAGAGCAGGAGAAGTTCCAAAGGAATTGCTTAAAGATTTCACTGGATATCTTACGACAGATGCATACAGTGGATATGAGAAAGTAGAAGATATTAAAAGAAATCTTTGCTGGTCACATGTTCGGAGGAAATTTATAGAAAGTATCCCATTAGACAATTCCGGAAAAGAGCTTCCAGACTCAAAAGGAGCAGAAGCTCGTGAATATATCAATCTTTTGTTTAAGTTAGAAGATGAAATGAAAAATCTTTCCTATGAAGAACGAAAAAATAAGCGTCAGGTGGCATCTCGTGCCATGCTTGATGCCTTTTGGTCGTGGGTTGATGAAACTTCTGATAAATATACTACAAATGAGAAGCTTACAGAAGCTTTGGGATATGCCAAAAATCAAAAACGTTATCTCGAAACATTTCTTGAAGATGGACGACTTGTTATTTCTAATAATCTTTGTGAAACCCACATTCGTCCATTTGCAACAGCACGTAAAGCATGGCTTTTTGCAGACACACCAAAAGGTGCTTTTGCAAATGGTGTTTTGTATACATTAGTTGAAACTGCTAAACAAAATGACCTCAATATATTTAATTATTTGGACTATTTATTGAAATCGCTTCCAAATATAGATTTTCCAAATCATCCCGAACTACTGGATGATTATTTGCCATGGTCTGAACAACTGCCTGAAGAATGCAGATTGACCATTATGAACAAAAAGCGTTTCAAATGATAGCGTATATAAAGTGTATCATGGCAATAAATATATTGCACTATGCCTTCTTTTGAAGCGCTTACTATTAGAGTCTGCCCCTGTGGCTTAACTAAATGACATTGAAGGCTGAACTGTAATGAAAATTGAACAAAAAGAACAAAAAGTAAAGCTTTTTTCTTATAAGAATGATATAATAAAAGAAGAAAGAAGGTGTATATTTTAAATGGATAAAGCAGATATAGCCAGTACAAAACCTAACAGTAAATACAAGGACTCAGTGTTTACTACATTGTTCAGCAGCAAAGACAGCTTGTTTGAACTATATAAGGTTCTGCATCCTGAAGATACAGAAGTAACAGTAAATGATATTGAGAAAATTGCACTTAAAAATGTTCTGTTAATACGCAGGTATAACGATGCTGCAATGGGTGTAAGGGACAGGTTGATTATACTTTCAGAACACCAATCTACTTTGAATCTAAACATGCCAGTACGACTTTTATTGTATATAGCAGAAGAATATGAGAAGATAATAAAGAAAAACGGAGATATAAAGGCATTGTATTCCAAAAAGCTCATAGCACTTCCAGCCCCTGAATTTTATGTTATATATACAGGTATTGAAGAATGCGGTGGATATATGCACTTAACAGATGCATTTCCAAAAGAATATAAGGATAATGCTTTTATACAGCTAAGTGTAAAGGTAATAACAAGTGAAGATAAAAATAATATACTTGGAGGATATATTGCATTTGTAAAGAAAGCCGAAAAACTAAGGCATACACCTGGCTATACATTAACAGAAGCGCTTAAGGAAGCTGTACAATGGTGTAGAGAAGAAAACATACTTACTGGTTTTATGGAAGAAAGGAGTGAAGAATTGATGAGCCTCATGTTAGAAGA
>CAMWXG010000224.1 GCA_947178155.1 uncultured Lachnoclostridium sp. | reverse complement strand
AACAGAAAGTATGCGTTCTTTTCGTTATGGAATGAATGAACTGGAAATGGTTACACGTTTTTCTTTAAAAAGTATTATGTATTCAAGAATGATTATTCTTGGTGTCTTTAATATTTTTCTGCTTTTTATAATTGCAGGCTTTATGGGCAGTGCAGTGTTTGCAAATATATTATATATGCTTGTTCCATATCTGATTACTGCATCAGGCGGATTTATTATTGTAAGAAAATTTAGAGGAAATGAAGGAAGCTATATTTGCTTTGGATTTTCTGTAATTGTAGGATGCATAGAAGATGGACTTTATGGATTTGATTCTGGAGTATTATTTGAACTTAGGTATATTAATTTATGGATAATAGCATTTGTTGTATTTTTGTTTCTTGCTGTCAGGGAAGGGTATATGGCTGTAAGGACAGTACAGGAGTTGTAATTGTATTAGAGAGTGTTGTTACTGTGAACAGAATAGCCATGAATAGTAACAGAATGTTCAAAAAATTACAGAAAAATAGGTTACAATTACAATGAAAAATGCGGAAATGGAGGAAATATGGAATTAGTTGTTGACAGGCTTACTAAACAATATAAAAATAAAATTGCTGTTGACAGAGTGTCACTAAAATTTCACAACGGAGTATATGGGCTGCTTGGTGGCAATGGAGCAGGAAAAACTACATTTATGCGTATGCTTTGTGGTATTCTTACACCAACAGGAGGGACTATTACTTATGATGGAATAGATGTTGCAACAGAAGAATACAGGGCGATTCTTGGATATCTTCCTCAGGATTTTGGATATTATCCTGATTTCAGTGGAAGGGATTTTCTTATGTATATGGCGTCTTTAAAAGGGCTTAATAAGAGAGAGGCACGAAGAAAAACGGATAAATTGCTTGATTTGGTGTCACTTAGTGATGTGGCTAAGAAAAAGATTAAGACATATTCGGGAGGAATGAAACAGCGAATAGGAATTGCACAGGCACTTCTTAATGAGCCGCAGATATTAGTGCTTGATGAGCCGACTGCAGGACTTGATCCAAAAGAGCGAGTGAGATTTAGAAATCTTATAGAAAGTCTGGGCAAGGAAAATATTGTAATATTATCAACACATATTGTATCTGATGTAGAGCGTATTGCTGATAGAATCCTTATGATGAGAGAGGGACAGATTATATTTAATGGCGGTCAGGAAGAGGTAGAAGGTGATTTGGAGGAATTTTACCTTAAAGAATTTGGCGAATTGGATTAGGAGGAGAAGTGTGATATGGGTATAATTATAAAATATGAGATTGCAAAAGTTTTAAAAAAGAAAATGACAATAATTGCTTTTGTTATATTTACAGGGTTAATAATTATGATGAGCTTGGCTGGTATGATGGGCAGAACATATGTAGATGGAAAATTTTTTGAAAGTCACATGCAACGAAATAAAATTAACAGAAAAAACGGAGTGGCGCTTTCAGGCAGAAAGATTGATTCTTCTCTTATTAAGGAAGTTCAGGATGCATATAAAGACATAGATATGACTGACAGAAATTATCTTTTTACAGAAGCATATAAGAATGCCAGAAAATATTCGGGTGTACATGATGTACTTATGAAATATGCAGGAAGTGGAGCGGCAATTGATATTACAGAAGAAGAATTGTATAAAATACTTAAGAATGACCTGACAAAGGGATATGAAGATTATGAGCTGTCTGAAAAGGAGATTGCCTACTGGGAGGAGAAAGATAAAGAACTCCCTGATAAATTGACATATGAATATTGTGATGCATACGACTCTATTATAAGTATGCAGGGGTGTTATATGATAGCTATGCTTTTATTTTTTTTAATAGCAATATGTATGGGCAATCTTTTTATGGATGAACATACAAGAAAGACAGACCAGATTGTATTATGCACTAAAAACGGAAGGGCAAAACTGTATTTTGCAAAGGTTGCAGCAGGTACTATTTTGGTTATGATATGTACAGTTTTGTATCTTATTATATTTATAATGGGACGTATAATAAGTTATGGCTATGAGGGATTTAATGCTGCAATACAGTTGTGCATGTTTAAGTATTATCCTTATAAAATCAGTGTAGGACAGGTACTTATGCTATTTATTTTTATTGTTTTGCTATCCTGTATAATGACTGGAATTATAACGATGGTGCTTTCAGAGCTTATGCATAACAGTATAGGTGCAATGGCAATAATAGTAGGACTTACCTTTGCATCAAGACTTATAAGTGTTCCATTTAAAACTGGCTTTCTTGGTATGATATCAAAACTTTGGAACTGCATGCCTTTAAATATATTATATATTTATAATGGATTTAGTGATTTAAGGTTGTTTTCAATATTTGGGATTAAGTTTACATTGTGGCAGATTACTCCAGTATTATATATATTAGCAATAATAATATTTATTCTAATTGGTAAGAGGACTTTTTGTAAAACGCAGATATCAGGCCAATAAAAGAGCCAAAAGAAAATTTCTTCCTATGAAACTATTTAGTTATTAGAAATATAGTAAAAATGTTAAAGATTTCTTAACATTTGTTATTCATAACAAGCAGTGCTTTTGGCACTGCTTGTACACATTTTGTCGAGATAAGATTTTCTCCTTAAAATCATGCAAAATGGCGCTGAAAAACTTGTACTTTTG
>CAMWXG010000223.1 GCA_947178155.1 uncultured Lachnoclostridium sp. | reverse complement strand
ATACAATAGTTTGATGATAGTTTACGAAGAAAAAGTAGGTTTTAGATAATTTCTAAATAATCCATCCTCAATTTCACTCCTGTAGTAAAATCGGTGGATTTTATCCTTAAACAACAGCGTATTTGCGATATATTGATGTTTGCTAATAGTATAAACTATAAAAAGATATATTATATCTAAACTTAATATAATATATCTTTTTACATGTGGCTTCTAACTTTATTGTAAAATATATAGGAAGGAGCGATGACGAATGATAAGAATTTTACTATCTGTTAAGTTTGGTAAAATTAGATGAATGTAGGCAGATTTGGCAAGAGATACTGGCATCCAACTAAATATAATCAGTGAATTGTATCATGAGTTAGATACACATGTGTGTGCAGAAATAAGATAAGCCCGATGAAGGGCATTGACACACAAAAGAACTCATTTTTTTATGCCCTCCCATAAAATTGTAGAAATGAAGGAAGCCCGATAAAGGGTGTTGACACATAGAAATTATTTAATTCTTTTTACTACTAGGCTTTGATCCAAGAAATGATAATTTTGTCGCATTTGTCACTATTTATAGTCATACACCCAAAATAGCTATCAAATACAATCATTTTATTTGATAGCTATTTTTATATAAATGCAACATCTGAAAATATTTGACCTAAACTATTGCAAGCTCTTCATCGTGGGGAACAGCAAGACATCTCTTATTGCTGGTGAGTTCGTCATTATCATTACCATTCTGTCTATTCCAAAGCCGATACCACCTGTTGGAGGCATTCCAATATTGAGTGCATTTAAGAAATCAAGGTCAGTATGATTAGCTTCTGCATCTCCTGCAGCAAATGCTTTTTCCTGTGCTTCAAAACGTTCTTTTTGATCTATTGGGTCATTAAGCTCTGAATAAGCATTTGCCATTTCCCAGCCATTTATAAAAAACTCAAAGCGTTCAACATAGTCAGGATTATCTGGTTTCTTTTTTGTGAGAGGAGATATCTCAATAGGGTGGTCCATTACAAATGTTGGCTGAATGAGATGTTTCTCTACATATTCTTCAAAGAACAGATTAAGTATATCACCCTTTGTATGTCTTTCTTCGTATACAATATGATGCTCGTCTGCTGCCTTTTTTGCTGCTTCTGTTGATGTGATTTCATTAAAATCAACGCCTGAATATTTTTTAACAGAATCTAACATAGTGATACGTTCAAAAGGTTTTGAAAGATCAATTGTGTGCTCTCCATAAGTAAGAACTTCTGAACCAGTAACTTCTTTTGCCACATAACGATATAAATTTTCAGTAAGTTCCATCATTCCATAATAATCTGTGTATGCCTGATATAATTCCATAAGTGTAAATTCAGGATTATGTCTTGTGTCAAGACCTTCATTACGAAATACGCGTCCTATTTCATAAACCTTTTCAAGACCACCAACAATAAGGCGCTTAAGTGGCAACTCAAGCGATATGCGAAGGTGAAGATTTTCATCAAGAGCGTTGAAATGTGTATCAAATGGTCTTGCTGCAGCTCCGCCTGCATTTGATACAAGCATTGGAGTTTCTACCTCCATAAAATCTCTTTCATCAAGATAGCGGCGTATACTGCTGATTACTTTTGACCGCTTTATAAATGTATCTTTTACATCTGTATTCATTATAAGGTCAACATATCTTTGGCGGTATCTTATATCTGTATCAGTAAGTCCATGATGTTTTTCAGGAAGTATCTGAAGGCTTTTTGAAAGAAGAATAACTTCTTTTGCATGAACTGAAATCTCACCTGTTTTTGTTTTAAATACAGTTCCCTTTATTCCGAGTATATCTCCAATATCATATTTCTTAAAGTCTTTATAGCTTTCTTCTCCAATATCATCTCTTGCAACATATGATTGAATATTGCCTTTAAGGTCCTGAATATTGCAGAAAGATGCCTTTCCCATAACACGCTTAAACATCATGCGTCCTGCTATTGATACTTCTTTACCTTCAAGCTCATCATATTTATCTTTTATTTCCTGTGAATGAATTGATACATCATATTTTGTAATTTCAAATGGATTTTTTCCATCTTTTTGTAAATTGTCAAGTTTTTCTCTTCTCACTGCAAGTAATGAATTAAGTTCTTCCTTAGTCTGTAGATTCTTTTGTTGTTCTGCCACTTTTTATGCTCCTTTCTTATCTATGCTGTTGTCTGGGTTCTTTGTATACTAAGTATTTCATATTGAACCATTTCTCCGTTAGGTGTTTCTACCTCAATTTTATCTCCAAGTTTTGCACCTAAAAGGGCAACTCCTACAGGCGATTCGTTAGAAATTTTACCATTAAGGCAGTCTGCTTCTGTGGAACCTACGATTTTATATTCCATTTCCTCATCAAATTCAATATCTTTTAAGATAACTGTAGAACCAATGCCTATTGAATCCTCATCAAAATCATCTTCATCAATAACTTCAGCATTTTTAAGGATTTTATCAATTTCTTCAATACGAAGCTCTATGTCACGCTGTTCATCTTTTGCGGCGTCATATTCTGCATTTTCGGATAAATCTCCCTGTTCTCTTGCTTCTTTGATTTTAGCAGCTACTTCTTTACGTTTGTTGAATTTCAAATCCTGAAGCTCATCTTCTAATGCTTTTAAGCCTTCATAAGTTAAAATATTTTTTTTCTCTGCCATATTAGGTTTCCCTCCAATTCTAAAAACTTACATATATCGTCTTATTATAATGTAT
>CAMWXG010000222.1 GCA_947178155.1 uncultured Lachnoclostridium sp. | reverse complement strand
GTATAAACATAATGAAGTAATATATGAAAGTTTTCAAATTCCTGACAAATGATAAGCTGACCAAACAAGTTTAATTGTGAAGGTGTAATAAGATTATTATTTAAAAGAATTATGAAATGATGTTTTATGAAAGGCGATTTTTACATATGAGTGCTAAAAATAGGAAGAGCAGTACAACACGTTTTTTGATTGGAAGTTTTTCTATACTTCTGTTTATTAGTGCAATAGCATTTTTTACTTTGGGACAGTACATGAGTAAAGTAAGTAAGAAGACAATTGATGAAGTAGGGAATTTGTATATGACAGGAATCAACGAAGAGATTTCCTCTCATTTCAAGACACTTGTGGATTTGAAATTAGAACAGGCGGAGACTGCGGTAAAGGTTGTTCCATTGGATGATATGAACAGCATAAATAAACTGTATGAAGAGCTGATTTACAGGGTTTCAGCTAGGAATTTTGACTATGTGGCACTTTGTTCAAAAGATTGTACTTTGGAAATGCTTTATGGGGAACAAATTGAGCTTGTTGATCCAGATCCTTTTTTTGAATCTCTTAGGAATAAAGAGAATAAAGTTGCTGTTGGAAGAGATGAAGCTGGCAATGAGTTAGTTGTGTTTGGTGTTGCTGCAAAGTATCCAATTAAAACTGGGGGTAGGAGCATAGCACTGGTAGTGGCACTTCCAATTGACTATATTAGTACAATGCTGAGTGGGGAGGATGATAATGAGTTAATATTCTCTCATATTATAAGAAGAGATGGCAGTTTTATTGCCAGTGATTTGAGTAGCGAATATAAGGATTATTTTAGCAGTCTGCGCGAGAGATATGATAGTGATGATCCAAAAGAGATTGAAGAATATATAAAAGAGTTGTCTAATGCAATGGAGAAAAAGGAGGATTATTCAGCAATATTAAATTTTGCTGGGAGCAGGCAGCAAGTGTATTGTACTTCTCTGCCTTCTTCAGAGTGGAATCTTGTGACAATACTGCCATTTGGAAATCTGAATAAAGCAGTAGAAGATTTAGGGGTTAAAAGATCTGTTGCCATGATGTCAATTTTTATGATTATTCTGGCTGCGTTGCTTTGTATTTTTTACATTTATTTTAGGATGAGCTGTCAGCAACTGAAAGAATTAGAGATATCGCGTCAGGAGGCATTGCATGCGAATCAGGCAAAAAGTGAGTTTCTTTCAAATATGAGTCATGATATAAGGACACCTATGAATGCAATTGTAGGAATGACAGCAATTGCTGTTATGCATATTGATGAGAAAGATCAGGTGAGAAATTGCCTTAAAAAAATTACTTTGTCAAGTAAACATTTATTGGGACTCATTAATGATGTTCTGGATATGTCCAAAATCGAGAGTGGAAAGATGACACTTACATTTGAGTTGGTTTCACTGCGGGAAGTGGTTGAGGGCGTTGTAAGTATTGTACAGCCACAGATTAAGAGTAAAGAACAGAATTTTAATGTACACATTGATAATCTTATGGTGGAAGATGTTTATTGTGATAGTGTTCGCCTGAATCAGGTTTTATTAAATCTGCTGTCTAACTCTGTTAAGTATACACAGGAAGGTGGTACAATACAGTTATATTTGTATGAGGAGGATACATCACCTTCAAAGGGTGATGACTATGTTAGACTGCATGTCAAGGTTAAAGATAATGGAATTGGCATGACCGAAGAATTCTTAAGTCATATTTTTGATTCATATTCAAGAGCGGATAGCAAGCGTGTACAGAAGACAGAAGGTGCAGGACTTGGCATGGCAATCACAAAATATATTGTGGATGCAATGGGTGGAACAATAAATGTAAATAGTGAAATGCAAAAGGGAACAGAGTTTCATTTGATTTTAGATTTGGAGAAGGCAAATGAGAAGGAGATAGATATGATTCTCCCGCCATGGAAAATGCTTGTCATAGATGATGATGAAATGCTGTGCCGTACAGCAGTAGATTTGTTGGAAACGATTGGCATACAGTCAGATTGGACGATGAGCGGAGAAAAGGCAATAGATATGATAAAGGCACATCATCAGAAAAGGGATGATTATCAGATTATATTGCTGGACTGGAAGCTTCCTGATATGGATGGTCTTTTAGTTGCCAAACAGATACGTCGGATTGTAGGTGCAGATATGCCGGTTATTTTAATATCAGCATATGATTGGAGTGATTTTGAGGCAGATGCGAGGGCAGCCGGTATAAGTGGCTTTATTGCAAAACCATTGTTTAAATCAACCCTGTTTCATGAACTTAAAAAGTATATGTGTGTTGATGAGAATACAGACAACGAAGAGAAAGATATGGATTTGTCGGGATGTCATTTGCTGGTTGCTGAGGATAATGAAATTAACTGGGAAGTTTTAAAAGAGTTATTGTCAAATGTTGGTATGGAACTTGACTGGGCGGAAAATGGGCAAATTTGTCTTGATAAATTTAAGGAGGCTGAGTCGGGACATTATGATGCTATACTTATGGATGTGCGTATGCCTGTAATGAATGGTTATGAGGCTACAGAGGCTATTCGTGCACTTAAGCATCCAGATGCGCAGAATATTCCAATTATTGCTATGACTGCAGATGCTTTTGCAGAGGATATTCAACGTTGTTTGGAAAGTGGAATGAATGCACATACGGCAAAGCCAGTTAATATGAATGAACTGATTTCAATGTTGAAAAAATATATTTTGTAATATGGCAAAAACCGCTTTAGCGGTTTTTTGTTCCTTTATAGGAAATTGCGTCTTTTGAAAGGGTGAGGATATCCAATATGGCAATCGA
>CAMWXG010000221.1 GCA_947178155.1 uncultured Lachnoclostridium sp. | reverse complement strand
TAATAACAGCTTCTGAAAGTTTTGAAGCTGATGCAGGAAGTGTTGATTTATATTTTATAATGCTGTTGACATTACTGCCTTCTTCTGTCTGTGTCATATGAACAAAGCTTTCTTTATAATTAAGCTTAAGAAGCGCCATATGCATTATTCCTTTTATCTGAAATGTAACTGCCGCAAAATCAGCGGCAGGTATTGAGATATTGCTATTCATAATTTCATATAAAAGTTCAGCCATTTTTTTACTTACTTCAACAAGGTTTTCTTCACTAAAATTTTTTACAAGATTATACACTTCAGAAGCATCTTCATCAAAATAGCACTTTTTCATATCATCTCCTGACATAATCTTAAATATATGCTCTCTGAAAAAATCATTTATATCAGGACTTAATGAAAGCAGCTGCTCTGATAATACCGGATATCCAAGCTCTCCATCAAGAATATGTACAATCCCCTGTCTTATAATAATATCATCTTTTTCCAATGTATCACCATTCCTTTTTAGGCATATATCTACAAAATATATGTTATTAAATATCTAATATCCATTCTTGTCACTACAAATGGAAGTACTGCAAGTTTACCGTGATTTTCCATTATACCATTCAACATATTTGTCGCATCTTCATCATTAATATCAGGTCTGCCTAAACATGCTATAATAAATTCTTTAAATTCTTTCACATCAGAAAAACCTAACAATTTAAAAATCCTGTCTGCTTCATTTGGAATCCTTTGATTTACAAGTGCCATATATCCTGCAAGGAAATATCCTACTGCCTTTCCATGTGGTACTCCTTTATTATATGTAAGATAATAACTTAAACCATGTGGCACACAGGTTGAAGTATGCGATATTGCCATACCTGCAAGTGTTGATGCAAATAACAAACTGTTACATTCCTTTTCTCCAAAATTTTCTCCTCTAAGTACATGAAGATTTTTTGCCCATTCCTTCATACCATATAGACACAGCATTTTACTATAATCAGTTGCATTTAAATTAAAATAACTCTCAATAAAATGTCCAAGAGCGTCTATTGCTGTATTTATTATTATAGACTGAGGCGCATTTTTAATGTACTTTGCATCTACACATGCTATTTCAGGAAATATCCTGTGTCTTATGCTCTGTTTTGTTTTAAGCTCTTTTCTTGTAAGTATTGCATAAGGTGTAACCTCTGAGCCTGTCCCGCATGTAGTTGGAACTTCTACAACAGGAAGTGCCTTCAGTTTAATATCTGTATACAATATATCTTCCGAAGAGTCCCTGTTCTGAATCATAAGTGCTATAGCCTTAGCAGCATCCATAGGTGAACCGCCACCTATGCCTATTACAAAATCTGCTCCCTCACTTCTTCCTATTTCAGCAGCCTCCATAACAGCAGCGATAGACGGATTTTCCTCAATCCTGTCAAAGACTGTATATTCAGTATTATTATCTTCAAGCGCAGCCTTTACATCTGCAAGCGAACCATTCTTTGCTGAAGAAGACTTTCCTGTAACAATAAGTGCCTTCCTTCCAAGTGCGGCAATCTCTTTGCCATGATTTTTTACTGCATCACTTTCCTGATAAACTCTTGTAGGTATATAAAACTCCATACTAATCCTCCATTTCTATACTATAATTAATATTTGTCAGAGTTAATAAATTTTATTCTCTTTTTTAACACTCTATAAAACTTTTCCACAAACCTGCTCAAATAATGGTTTCCTGACTTTTTTCCTTGTAACTTCTACAAGCCCAAGCTTTGTCATATCAACAACTTCTGCATATACATTGTCCTTTGCAAGTTCTTTTTTTAATTCGTTTATCACCTCTCTGTTATCTTTCTCTTCTGCCATATCTATAAAATCTATTAGTATTATACCAGAAAGATTTCTTAACCTTAGCTGATGCGCTATTTCTTTTGCTGCCTCAAGATTTACTTTAAGAAATGTTTTTTGTACATCTTTCTTTTTAGAAATTGCCTTGCCTGTATTTACATCTATTGATACAAGAGCCTCTGTTGGCTGTATTATAATATATGCACCACTTTTAAGCCATACCTTTGGCATAAGGGCACGCTCAAGTGTTTTCTGTATATTAAAAACAGCATCAAGCCTTCCCCTGCTGTCGTCCCACAGTATAAGCTTGCCCTCATTCAAGCCGGAAATTTCATAAAGTGAATTATATATATTATCATACACTTCTTTATCATCAGTAATTATTCTTTCAAGCATGCTGTCCTTTGCATTTAAAATATCCGCTATATATCCTGCCGGAGCAGTATAAAGGCATGTAAATGCATCTTTGTGCTTTCCAAAATCTACTATATTTTTATATTTTTTAATAAGTATGCCAATCTCTCCTGAAAGCACATCTAAACCCGCATCTGCACTGTTAGTTCTTGCTATAAATCCATATTCATCTGTTATATAATTTTCAAGCAAACCATAAAGTCTTTCTCTTTTATCTTTTTCAGTAATCTTAGATGAAATACTAAGTCTTCCTTTTTCAGATACAAGTACAGCATATTTCCCCGGAATGTCTATTACACCTGATAATGTAGGAAGTTTTGTCTTTATCGCTTCTTTTTGTACCTGAACTATTATCTCATCACCAATAAGTATTCGCCCTTCTGTATAATTCTTCCCACATGTATGCATAACACTTTTTTCATTATCAAGGGGCAGATAACCCATCTGCCCCTTTTTATATTCAACAAAGGCAGCATTTATATTTTTTACTATATTTCTAACCCTGCCTACATAAACATTGCCAAGAATTCCTTCTTCTTCGGGACTTTCCACATGAATTTGTCTGATATAAGACTCCTCAAGTATAATTGTAAGTCTTTTACCATTATACTTTGTAATAATAATGTCACTTCCCATAATAATCTCCATTCAATTTTAAG
>CAMWXG010000220.1 GCA_947178155.1 uncultured Lachnoclostridium sp. | reverse complement strand
TTATATGCATTTGCAAGTACAACATTAAAAATTATTTTGGTATTTTATAGGATATGCAAAAAACAGTTAAGCTTATATGTTATTGGCAGTAGGAGCCTTATAAAAAATACAACATATTTTTTGTTATGTTATATTACTTGGTTGTGTCACGCAATTAATGTAGGGATAGTCCATTATATATGTATGTTATGTTTAGAATATCTGTTTGATTATTATGATATTAGAATTATTTGCAATTTTGAAATTTTACAGGCGGGGGCGTAGTCATGAATTTATATGAAAATACAAAAAAATATAAGCTTATCAGTTTTGATATTTTTGATACGCTTCTTTTGCGTACAGTTGCAAAACCTATAGATGTTTTTGAAACAATCTGGAACAGGGCGAATGATATCAAGCTTACTGATATTTCACCTAAAGAATTCGTCAAACTGCGTGCTGAAATGGAGCGAAGAGCCAGAAATAAAAAGACATCGCGTGAAGTTACACTGACAGATATTTATAGTGAATTTCCGAATTATATAGTTACAGATGCAAATAAACTCCTTGATATAGAGATAGAAACAGAAAAAGAAATATGTTACTGCAACAGCACCATATATCAGCTTATATTGAATTTAAAGAAGGCAGATAAAAAGGTATGTCTTTTATCTGATATGTATCTTAATAAAAATCAGGTATCAGAAATACTTGAATTCAACGGGATTGATATATCACTTTTTGATGAAATTATTATTTCAAATGAAGAAGATTGCTCTAAGCAGAATGGTGAATTATTTAAAGTAATGTTTGAAAAGTTTCCAGACATAATTAGAGAACAGATATTACATATTGGTGATAATAAAAATTCTGACTATGATCAGGCACTTAAACAGGGAATAGCTGCATTTCATTATGATGCTGTACCTGACAAGTTAAACAGCATATATGATTATGAGAAAATACGCCATAACATACCACTGCCTGAAATTTTATCACTTAGAAAAACTGTGGTTTATGATAACGTGGCTGAGCAGATGTACGGTAATGTGGAAGATAAAGGATTAAGCTATATTCTAAAAGATGTAAAAATAAGTGATGTAGAAAAAGAGACATATAAAGAAGCATATGAGATAGGTGCATCAATAGTTGGACCATTTCTTACAAATTTCATCAGCCATGTGTGTGACAGGCTTGAAAAACTTGAAATACAAAGAATATATCCGCTTATGCGTGAAGGATATATTTTAGGTAAGCTTCTTGAAGCAGAGGCAGAACACAGAAAAATTGATTTGGAAGTGCATCCTATATATGTATCAAGAATGGTTACATACATTCCTTCGATTGAAAAGGTCAATCGTGAGGAAATAGAAAATATGATAGGTGCAAGAAATCTTACAATAAATGAGTCAGTAAAGCTTATGGGGCTTGATATTGCATTGTTTGAAGATGTAAGTGAATATGGCAATTTAAGATGGAAAGACAGTCACAAAATTTCAAGAAACGGTACAACATTAAAAGAATATTTGATAAATAAATTTTTAGAAAAAGACAATGTAGAAGCAGCAGAAAGATATATAAAAGAGCAGAGAAATTATCTTGTGAGATATTTAAAACAGGAAATAGGAGATTTTAAAAATGCTGCAACCATTGATATAGGTTTCTTTGGAAGAATACAGCTATGGCTGGAAAAAGCACTTTCTATTGAAGGTATAGAACATAGAATGAAACATTTTTTGGCAGTTGGTGTAACAGGGGATAAAATCTATGATGGCATGGATTTTGAAGGCTATTATTCAACATTTGCAGAAAATGGAGATTTAATTTCTACAATTCACAGAACAACTGATATCCTTGAGAAATTTATATCAGTTACAGAGGGAAGCACAATTGGATATAGAGAAAATAGTGAGACTGGAAAAATAGAACCGGTAAAAGGAAAAGAAGTTGGAAATGACATAATAACTTCAGCTTCGTTTAGCGGAATACTTAACTTTCAAAAAGCATTTCATAAATTTGTGGAAATGAAACCAAAGGCTACAAGGAAAGTTATTAATGACCGACGGGGAGCACTTATGATAATGCACCGCCTTATAGACATGCCAAGGCGTAAAGAAGCTGAGTTAATCAGAAAGATAGAAGCTGATACCAACTTTGGGACAGAATATAAAAAGCAGATAATTACAGATGAAAATATAAAACTGCTTGAAGAAAAAGGTGCAGATTTTATAGATAAATGCAATATAAGTTATACATATCAGAACAGCAGTATAGTCTGGCCAAAAGGCGTAATAACACTTAAAGATGAATATTACTATGTGCGTCGGGCATTAAAAAACAGTGCAGGAAATGAAATAGCAAAATCTATGCAGGAAGTAGTTGAAAGAGTACAAGTTGATGGTGTAAAAGAGGTTGCACTTTATGGAGCAGGTGAAAACGGAAGACAATTTTACTTTATGTGTAGTCTTTATAATATAAAAGTGAATTGTTTTATTGATAGAAAAGAGTCATTGTGGGGTACGAAAAAAGAAGGCATAGAAATAATGGGACTTGATGGGGCAATGAAGAGAGGGAATGATGTTTATATAGTTACTTCATTGTTTTCTATAAGCGAGATAAGTGAATTTATAAAGGGGAAGTATGTGGGGATTGGGAGAAGTCCTGTTATTTATTCGGTGTGATATAGTTTGGAATCAGGATTTTCAGTAGTATTTTTAATGGTTTGTTAAAAATATATATGTATTAATGTTAATTTGACAGAGGTTAAAGATTGAGAATCCCCCTTGTAAATTATTTAATAATGTTTTCTTTGTTTTAAGAAGAGAATTATTAAAATTTAGGAACGATATTCAAGAATTTTGAGAACAATACTCAAAATTGGGAAAGACAGGGTATAAGTATGAAAGACAGGGTATAAGTATGAAATACAGGGTTGTTATAT
>CAMWXG010000219.1 GCA_947178155.1 uncultured Lachnoclostridium sp. | reverse complement strand
GCTTGAAGTTTTTGGAAATGCAGATATTTTGTCAGGATTTGAAACAGAAAATGATAAAAAACTTGAAGAGCTCATACATAATGATGAATTTATTATTTTCTGGGATAAAGATATAAGATTTGGCAGTAAGCTTGAACAGATTTGCGATAAAAATAATATTTTCATGTGCAATTCCATAGAATCTATAGCGTTATGTGATGATAAAGCGGAAACATATTTTAAGATTTGGGAATATAATCAAAAAGCAGAAATCTTAAAACAGAAAAAAATTCCTCTTATACCTACACTTGTTGCACCAATGACATATCCAAATATCGGCTATACTGATACTGGTTTTCTTGATAATGTAATAGATATACTTGGACTGCCTGTTGTTGTAAAAGAATGTTTTGGATCATTTGGTGAACAGGTATATCTTGTAGAAACAAAAGAGATGCTTAATGATATAGTAAAACGCCTTTCAGGAAAACCTCATATATATCAAAAATTTATAAAAGAAAGCAGAGGAAGGGATGTAAGGCTTCAGGTAGTAGGTAACAAAGTAGTTGCAGCTATGTACAGGTACAGTGTAAATGGAGATTTTCGTGCAAATGTAACAGGCGGCGCTCATATAAAGCAATACAATCCTTCAGATACAGAATGTGAACTTGCAGTACAGGCGGTTAAGGTACTTGGGCTTGATTTTGGCGGCGTTGACATGCTGTTTTCAGGAGAATACAGTGAAGCAGATATTTTATGTGAAGTAAATTCAAATGCCCATTTTAAAAATATGTATACTTGTACAGGAGTAGATGTTTCATATGAAATTATGGACTATATTGTTTTAAATAAAGATGCTTGATAGAAGTTATTTTTTAACATTTTATTATATGATATGAAGATTTTGCCGATATAAATAACAGAGCTAAGGAGAGCGCCGGATTTCAAAGGATTGATATGAAATCTGGCGTTTTAGTGTTATATTATAGTTATAAAGTATGGAGGTCAGAAAATGCAGAATATTGTTATAAAAAATAAGGAAGAGAAAGAAAGTGCAAATCCATTTATCACGCAAGAACAAAGTATCTGGAAATCTGTAATTGAGAAACTTACTGATCCTGCGGCTGGCATGAGTGATGAAAAGATAAAGGAATATGAAGCAAAAATCATGTCAAAATTAAAAAGCGGAAAGAAACTTACAGAAAAGGAAATGGAATTTCTTAGAAGATATAGTCCTAACTTGTATCGTTCTGCTCTTCGAGTAAAGCATAGTAAAGAACAGCTTGAACAACAGCTAAAAAGCTGCCATTCTAAAGAGGAAGTGGCAAGGCTTCCGATTATGAATGTTAGTTCCAAAGATCCCGACAGAGAATATATTTTAGCAGGTCTAAACGAGACAATGAAACAGTTTAAGAAAAGCAGTGCATATGCCAGATTACCACAGAAAAAAGAGTCAGAGCAGAAAAAAGGAAAGAAAACAAGTGCTGCTAATTTTGAGGAAAAGGCAGAAGAAGAGGAAGAGTCAGATTTTGTCATTAGACCAATTCAGGAGGTACTAGATGAACTGCCGACTTTTGATGTTGTACAATAATATATATGTTGATTTTTAAGAGTAAACTGATATAATTTATCTTGACAGTATGGTTTGTTACTTATGGTTTATAAATAGAGAGGGGCAGTCAGTGAGAACAGTAGGTATTGGTATACAGGATTTTGGAAAATTGTTAGAAGAGGGAGTATTTTATGTTGACAAAACAAAATTCCTTAAAGAATGGTGGGAGAGCCGGGATGAAGTGACTCTGATTACCCGTCCAAGACGATTTGGAAAAACCTTAACGATGAGTATGGTTGAAAGATTTTTTTCTGTGCATTATGCTGGAAAGAAAGAACTTTTTAAGGGACTGTATGTTTGGGATGATAAAGAATTCATGAAGTTACAGGGAAATTATCCTGTTATAAGTCTGTCTTTTGCAGATGTTAAGGAAAGGGATTGCAAAAATGCTGTACGACAAATACGAAAGATTTTACAAAAACTTTATGAGAAATACCATTTTATCTTGGAATCAGATTGTTTTACTGAAAATAAAGTGAAATTCTTTGAAAAGATGGAAAATGATATGCAGGATAGTGATATTTCTGATGCATTACGTGATTTATCAGAAATGTTATATTGCTATTATGGCAAAAAGGTTATTATCTTGTTAGATGAATATGATACTCCTGCACAAGAAGCCTATATTTGTGGATACTGAGATGAGTTAGTATACTATTTCAGGAGAATTTGCAATTCTGCTTTTAAAACAAATCCTTATTTAGAAAGAGCAATTCTCACTGGTATTACCAGAATTAGTAAAGAGTCTGTTTTTTCTGATTTGAATAATATGAAAGTTATTACAATGACTTCAAGTAAGTATTCGGATATCTTTGGTTTCACAGAACAGGAAGTTTTTTTGGCAATGGATGAAATGGGACTAAAAGATAAAAAAGAAGTAAAAAAGTGGTATGATGGTTACGTAATAGGTGATACAAGCGAAATTTATAATCCGTGGTCGATAATTAATTATCTTGATGAAAAGAAGATAAATACTTATTGGGCAAATACAAGCAGCAATTCTTTGGTGAGCCGATTAATACAGGAAGGAACTATTGGAATAAAAAAGAATGCAGAAAGTTTGTTGCAAGGGGAATCCATTGTTGTACCAATAGATGAAGAAATAGTATTTTCCAATCTTAATAAAGATGAAAATGCTATATGGAGTCTGTTGCTTGCATCAGGGTATTTGAAGGTGATTCATAAAGAATCTGTCTTACAGGCTAGAAAGAAAAAAATAGAACATGAATTGAAACTGACAAATATGGAAATTACTGTTTTGTTTAAAGACTTGATTTCAAGTTGGTTTGATGAAGAAAGAACTGCTTATATTGGTTTTATAGGTGCATTGTTATCAGGAAATGTGGAAGAGATGAATGAATATA
>CAMWXG010000218.1 GCA_947178155.1 uncultured Lachnoclostridium sp. | reverse complement strand
CTATAAATTTCTTTCAGATCTAAAGATTGTGCTACCTTGAAAAATGAAGCTGAATTTTTTGCTGAAGAAATCTTTTCAATTAAATCATATCCCTTTTCCATCTTAATAAGACTGGATAAAAGATCTCCATATCCCTGTTTTATAAGATATTCTGCTTTATCTGCAAGGAAATCTTTTAAAAGCTCTCCACTAATTTCACTAATCAATGAAACTGATTTAAACTCATTCCATAGCGAAAATGCTGCATTCTTATATAATTCTTTTACCTCACTGGACAAATCTTCTATAAATTGGTTCATTACATTACTAACTAACTTACCATCACTACAAAAAACACCAGTATAAGGTCCCCTTTGTTTGCCTTTCTTTACACCTTGAACTGTAAGTCCTCCAAACGATATTCCGAAAATGCCAGTAGTCTTTAACTGCACAACATAACCATTGCTACCTGTACCACAAAAAGATTCACTACCCTTTTTAATTTCATCATAAATTTTATTTACAATCTTTGCTTCTATCTCTACAGGTGACTGTGATACATCTATAGATAAATCTATAACTCCTGAATCAACACCTGTTTCAAGACATTTTTTTAAAAAATCATAGAGAACTTCATATGTATCATCAATTGCTTCATCTGGTACATTCATTTCAAATGTAATAAGCTGATTTGTTTTTCTGTCTGCTGCACTCTCGTCATATTTTCTTAAATCTTTAAAATTTTTTGATGCACCATTAGCTTTTCTATAATCAGATTTTAAATTTGACTTTACTGTAACCAAATAATCATTATATGCTTTTACAAGGTCTTTAGACTTATAATACAGCTCTCCCGCTTTTGTCTTCTGATACTCTGTTACTCCATATGCATCTGCAGATATTTTATCAGTATATATAGAATCAATTTTATCACCACCTACTTCATCCACCGTCCCATCACTACACACTGTCCCCGCATAGGAGTAGAGATTAGATGATGATGCGTCAGACGACGCATTAAGATTTAAATTCAAAGCGGGACGCACACCATTATTAAAGTCGTCCACAGTGTTGTCCCTAAGAACCCAACCGTCGTCACTAACACGCGTCGTATCATCACTATTAGTGCCCGGCGAGCGGAGCCACCAATAGCAATTTCCTACATAACTGGATGAAGTGCTACTCCATGTCCCCATCGCCTTTGCAAAAGAGCTTGATTTGCTTCTTCTTGCTTCATCATATGTATTATAATTTGAAACAAATCCATATTTATTAGCTTCATATGTATATACCTCTGATTCTGATAGTAAAAATATCTTATCTGTTGTATTATTTCCACCATCAGTACCATAGTTTAAATTATCTTTATTTTCTATATAACTCTCTTTAATCACAGACTGCTCTGATACATCAAAAGCACTATCTAAAAAATTTTCTTTTAAATAGCTTATATTTTGAATATTTTCATCATAGCCATATCCATTAAGCCAACTTCTTATTGTACTTCCCTCCCATGTAACAGATTCATACTTTTCATGATATCTTCTGTCATCTAAAGCCTTATCTGCTAAAAGAAGTGCTTCTGAACCATTAACAGATAAAACTCTCCATTTAATAGGTTGATATTTAAAATAATGGTATGTTGTTTCATTTTCCCAATTGTAATAATTTGAACCTGATGATGTATAGGTTGCATCTTCTGCCTTTACCCTTCGATATTTCTCACCATTTATTTCAATATCACCAAAATCATTCCAATATGTTGCATTTTGAAGGGCATTATATAAAGAATCACTTTTAATTAAATCTCCATCCTGCAATAAATCTTCTGATAATGCTGTATACTCTTCGCTTTCAGGTATTACTTCTGCCTGTGGATAGCTTCCAAACCATACACAATCATATGTAACTTTTTGACCTGCTGTCATACTATCATCATGTTCTATTTGTGGATTTGATATGTTATAACTTTCTGCTTCTGTCTGTTTTGGCTGTGTAAATAATATACCTGAAAATGTGGTTATTATCAGACTTGCAGATACCACACCAGATACTATTCTATTATATGGTGTGATTCGATTATTCCTTTTTTTGACTCTGTTTTGAAATCTGTTCTTTGATTCTTTCATCCGATTCCTTCCTTTCTTGTTCTGTTTGTTTTGATAATACTAAATGTTCTAATAGAGTTTTTTGCAGCATATAGGTATTGCCATGAGATAAATGTCCCCTATAACTTGCTAAACTCCTTTCAACATCCTCTCTCCCCATTACACCTGTTCTATAAGCATGTCGAAAATGTTTCAACTTACGCTTGACTCTTTTCTTATTTGAAGCTCTTAACTTTCTGATAACCTTTCCATTTTCTGTAATATAAAAGTGAAATCCAAGATAATCTACCCCTTGTGATAAGGGAATAATCTGTGTTTTATTATTTAATTCTAATGCTCTCTCTTCTGCAAGATACTTTTTCATTATATTTAAGTAAGATATTAAAAAATCTTTATCATTATATATCAAAATGCCATCATCCATATATCTGGTGTAATATTTAATCCTAAACTTTTCTTTTATTAACCTGTCAATACCATCCAAATAATACAAAGCAAACCATTGGCTTGTCTGGTTTCCTAAAGGCAATCCTTTTTGAAATGATTTTGAATAGCTGTCTTACTCTCCCACATTTAATTTACGATACTTTGCTAATATAACCTTGTGTATTATACAACAATTTGACACATATATGTGAACATCGGTAATGAAGTGTGTGATTTTGGTTATGAATGGCGAAAAAGTTATATAAATTTTTGATAAAATAACTACAGTCATTTCTTGACTATGTTACCAGAATCAAAACAGATGATACATATGTAGATAAATTAGATAAAGCTGTTAAAGCTGCTACACATAATAAAAAATGGAGGGCTGAATTTATGATGTATTCATTACATGAAATGGACATAAGAGAACATTGTATTAAGATGGGAATTGAAAGAGGAAGAATATTAACTTATTATGAAATGAATTTACCCGTTGAAGAAATTTCAAAAAAGATGAATCTTCCCGAAGATAGGATCTGGAC
>CAMWXG010000217.1 GCA_947178155.1 uncultured Lachnoclostridium sp. | reverse complement strand
TAAAGCAGATAGAAAATCTTAGGTATGACAATGACATAAAAGAAGAAGGTTATACTGATATACTTAAATATGGACTCTGCTTTTACAAAAAAGAATGTATGATAATGCAGGGAAAATAAAACATATGTTAAACGCTTCAAAAGAATAAAGATAAGTTCTATTTGCTGGCACTATGCCTTCTTTTGAAGCGCTTACTACATTGCTTATATATTTCTAAAAAACTCATAAACTTTTAAGTCCAAAATATGGATATTCATCTATTACCACATTCTTAATATGCTGTATAGAGCCAAATTCTTCTTCAACTCCTGCCAATACACAAAGCTTCTTAATATCCTTACGAAAATTAGAACGGTCTACTAAATTTCCATTCTCTGTGCGAAATATAATTCCACTAAATATTTGTTCCTGCTCTGAATATTCCTTTAAATCCTTTATTACCCTTTCAGGCAGTTCTATGTATATAGAATTTCTCTTACCCCTTGATACCACTATATATCCTTTATTAAGCGCCTCTACAGTAAGCTCTGACAATTCATTAAAACGAATATCAATAAGACATAAAACCTGGATCATCATTGCCAGCCTGTTTTGCTCATTCTGCAATGCAGTAAATACAAGCTTCTTATAGTCAGCAGAAGAAATCTGGCTTTTTTTATGACTGTCCTCATACTCAAGAGATATTAGACTTACTTTCATTTCAGGATGCCCTGTTGCTTCACAAAAGAAATTTGCCGTTGCAAGATATGCATTAACAGTACGTGTCTTAAACCCCTTTCCAATAAGCCAGCCTTTGTATTCGTACATCTTTTCGGCAGAAAGATCAGCACCATTTAAAAATGATATAAGTTTTTTTATGTTTATTAGGTATGATTGAACTGTGTTAGGGCTTTTCTTTTGAATGAGCAATATGTTTTCAAAATCTTCTAATTGTTTGTTTGTGATTTTTGTAGACATGAAACGCCTCCCTTCATGATTCCATACTGCTACTACAGCTTGGTTAAATAGCAGTCAAACACATAATTGTTACTTCTTCAAGCATTGGTTGTACTAATACCTGATTTTTCTCGTCTTCTATATCATATGATGCAATTACTCTATCTACTGCTACTTCAAATACTTCTCTTCCAAATACATCTGTCACCGATTCATATTTTCCAGCTTGGGATATTTCTAATGTATCCTTATTTAATGCACTACTTCTAACAATCAATTTGTTTTCTTTTCCAAGTTTCCTTATTGCATTATCATATATCTGCTCTTTATTATACTTCCATTCACCTACAGTAAATAAATATTTTCACTCATAAATTATCTCCTTTACATAATAGTATAAAGCTATTTAAACCACATAATTACACTAAACTATATCATATTCTTTTGATAACAATGACAAAATCATGGAATTCCACCATTTACCTTCATAAAAATATTGTTCTCTTAACAAGCCATCCTGAAAAAATCCTAATTTCTTATACAAATTATATTTTTTTTCATCAAACTCATATATTTCTGTCCATATCTTATTTAATCCTATTTCATTAAATCCATAATTAAACAATAGCCTGCAGCTTTCCTCTGCAATTCCTGTTTCATCAATATAAACTTCATCTTTACCTATATATAAAGATAAATCAGAATATTTATGTATATAATTTATATAACATAATCCACAACAGCCAAGTAATTCATTATTTTCTGTTGAACGAATCGAAAACATAATAGTATTTTTATCATTATTGACTATATTGTTAAACCAATTTTTTTGCATAGTTTTACTGATTTCTCTATATTCTCTAAAATATTTCCTATAATCCGGGAGGTTACGCCAATACCTAAGTTGCTCTAAGTCATTTTCCTCTATAGTATCCAAATAAACTTTTTTACCTTTAATCATTTTCAAACATCTCCCATTTTAGACATGTATCTTTATCAACATCACATATAATCTTTTTACCTATTATTTTGCTAATATCATATGGATATATACAACCTTCCTTAAGCGGCCGTAGAGGAAATATATCTTCACGACTTATAATATCTCCACACTTCAATTCTTTTATTGTATATACTGCCCTCTGTTGCACAATAACTGATTCCTGTTCATTCTCTTCAATTCGTTTTATACCATCGCCTAACGCTTCATATAAATTCATAGAAGCATTAACCATCTGCTTCCATGTATCAGGATTCATTGCAAACTTATGATCTGGACCTTCTCTTCCATTATCATCAGTAAAATGTTTTTCAAAAACTCTGGCTCCCAGTGCAATTGCACCTAATACAGTTGAATGTCCATATGTATGATCTGAAAGTCCAAGTATACTCTTGGGATATCTTTCTGCATAAAGTTTTAATACATTAAGATTAATATACGAAAAATTCCTTTCACTTGCCGTATAATTAGTATTGCATTGCATAAGTACAATATCATCTGTAAATTTGTCTATAGTATTTATTGCCCGATCAACATCACTAATATCTGATGCCCCTGTAGCAATTATTATGGGCTTGTTCTTTTTTGCTATGTACTCTAATATTTCCAGCCATGTAATATCTCCTGATCCAATCTTATATGCATTTACATACTCATCAACTAAATCAACAGATACAAAATCATATGGACTTGTCATGTATTCAATACCTGTTTTATCGCATTTTTCTTTTAATTTTCTTGTCCAGTCTTCATTTATACTTGCATCTTCATAAACTTCATAAACAGATTTTTTCCAAGCTGACTGATGTGACATCTGTTTCATTTTTGCAAAACCATTTCTGCTTACAATAGTATTTGCTTTGAAATTCTGAAATTTCGCTGCATCCGCACCAGCTTCCTTTGCCAACTCAATAAGCTTATATGCACGCTCAAGGCTTCCATCATGATTTGCAGCTATATCCGCTATAAAATATGGTCTGCTGTCTTTTGAAATTATCTTATTACCTATCTGCATAATCTAATTTCCCCCATTTTCTTAAACCTTCCTGATACCCATTACAATACAATTTATAAAATTTATTTATACTTTCAGTTGGAGAAGACAAAGTTATATTAAATTCACTACAAAACTTCTT
>CAMWXG010000216.1 GCA_947178155.1 uncultured Lachnoclostridium sp. | reverse complement strand
ATATACAGGTACTATTACAGATATTTCAGTCATAATTACTCTTCCCTATTTTTATCTATGTTCTTGTACATGTAAGATTTCTTTCAATATATGAATTGTATGATACACTCCAACTTCTGCATCAAATAGTGCCCTCCAGCCTAATGATGTCAGCCTTTTGCTATCTAAAGAAGAATCGGACATTGGATTAAAACTCTTTTTTTCTTCTTCGGCTGCTTCCTCATAAATCAATTTTGTATTTCCTGCTTCTGCCATAATCTCTGCAAGCTGTTGAATACTTAAAATTGAATTTGGATTTGATATATTGTAAGCACTATTATTTTTACCTTTCATTAAAACCTTCAAAATAGCCGAAGCACAATCAAGACAATAACAATAACTACGACGTTGATTTCCATCACTCTTTAAAACTATATTGTTTCCATATGCTGCTGCATAGGCCCAGAGCGATGACACACGATTATCTTTCAAAGATGCAGTTGGACCATAAATATGTCCCGGACGAACAATCACAGATTCCACTCCATATTCTGATGCATAGCTGGTACATAATGTCTCAGCGGCACATTTTCCAACAGCATATGCATTTCTTGGATTTAAAAAATCAATATATCCATACTCCTCTTCGATATGAGATTTATCATTCTCTTTTTTTCCATATATTTCGCTGCTTGAAATAAATAAAACTTTTTTCACCCTAAATTCTCTCGCATAATGAAGCAAATACAATAAACCATTAAAATTACTTACCATTGTTTCTACAGGTTCTTCTATTATAGCACTTGGATATGCATTGCTGGCACCATGAATAATATATTCACAGGGATATTTTAAACTATTATTCTTTAATGTATCATAGAAAATAATTCTAAAATATGCTTTTTTACAATACTCTTTAAATCTCTTATGTATCTTCTCCAAATGTCGCCCTGCTGCAATAATCATTATCGGAATGTTATGTGTTTCGTTATATCGAATAATAATATCAATTATAGCAGAACATATTAAGCCAGAAGCACCCGTAACCATCACTGTGCTTCCTGCTATTTCATCTAATTCAGGTAAAACAGACAATTCTCGCTCAATATCGTCAGTCCACATGCTACTTTTATAAATGTGCATATTTTTCTCCATTACTTTTTTATCCAATTAGAACTTTTAGCAGCTAACAAAGCTTTAAATATTTCTATATCCTCCACTGTGGTAAGTTTAATATTTTTCTCAGAACCAGCAGAAAAATATACCTGTTCTCCCATTTCAATCATTAAAGTGCAAGATGCTACAGACTCCGTTACTCCTGCTTCTTGAGCCTTTCTATGCAGACTACAAATATGTCCAATATGAAATCCTTGTGGTGTTTGTGTTCTTTTTAAATTATCTCTTGGATAATTCCCGACAGATACTGTTCCATCCAAAGTCTGTATCATTGCTTCTGCACAAGGAATCACCGTAGTAGCATTGCCATATCTTCTAGTTTTACTTATACAGTCAGAAATAATATCAGCAGATACCATTGGCCTAATTGCATCATGTATCAATACAATATCTTCAGATGCAAAATATTGTTCCAGTTCATACACTCCATTTCGAATGGAAGCTTGGCCATTTTCCCCACCCTTTACAATATATTTAAGCTTTGAAATATTAAATTGTTTTGCATATGCCCAAAGAACCTGTTCCCACCCTTCAATACATACTACTGCTATCACATCAATCTCTGCATGATGTTCAAAAGCCTCTAACGTATATATAATAATGGGTCTTTCATTTACAGTTAAAAATTGCTTTGGTATATCCTGATTCATTCTGCTACCAGAACCCCCTGCAATAATAAGAGCTATATTCGCCATTTTAATTTGTACCTTTTCTTTTTTCTTTATTTCACTTACTCAAAAATAATGAATTTAATCCATTTTAAATTTTAGATCGACTATCAGATGACGTTCTCTTTTATTCTCTGGAGGTATCTTTGTATAATCTCCATATAAATTTGTTAAGTAATCTGTACTGTCTCCCGGCAAATTAATCTCCATTCCCTCAAATATCCCTTTGCTTACAGGCAAGAATGTTTTTTTTGATCTAATCTCACCAAAATAATGTCCTCGACCAGTAGGGATTCCCATAAAACTTGTCTTTCTCTTATATTGACACGCTTTATCCACCATATCATACCATGTCTTTTTCGAAATAAACGAAAACAATTTTCCCCAAAATATTCTCTTATTATAAATCTTCCTTCCATTCTTTGTTTTATACATATATGTTTTTAGATATGGGCTATGTTCCTGATAAGTTGCAGCATAGCTTGCTATAAACATTAATATTGAACACCATATTCCTTTTATAGTACACATAAACTTATTATCAGGAATGTTCTCAATAACAAATAAATCAATCTTTATCATGCATAGAGGATCATTTTCTGCATTTTCTATTTCACAAAGACGCGTATCTTTAATCAATATCTGAGGAAATCTGTTGCGCGCATTTCCAATATAATTAGGAGAGCTTAAAATATATTTATCTCCTAAAGACTTTGAAAAAACCATTTTAAATTTTTCAAAATCCCTTCTTGGCATTGCAATGTCTAAATCATCATCCCATGGAATAAATCCTTTATGTCGAACAGCTCCCAGCGCTGATCCACCAATCAACATATGTGTCAACGAATATTTCTCAAATACGTATGTAATATCTTTATAAGCACTAAGCAGTACTTGTTTTAAATATTTTTTCTCTTCCTCCGATATATCTCGCATTATTTCATCTGATTTCAAATTATCTAATATGGATTTAAATGTTGTCATCTTACATCCCTCTATATTATTTCATCTCAATAACTCTTTTGCTTCCTTTTGCTTTTTATTATATGTAACCCAGTCAATCTTTCCTTCCGCCAACAAATAATCACCATAATCTGTCGCTGTTACTTTTCCTTGTTCTGTAATTTCCTCACACCTAAGAACTTTAAATAATGTCAAAAATATTATTTTTACATCACATAAAAATGTAATTTTCTTTATGTATTCCAAATCAGTACTTAACTTCATTTCCCAAGTAATTGCATTTCTACCTTTCACCTGAGAC
>CAMWXG010000215.1 GCA_947178155.1 uncultured Lachnoclostridium sp. | reverse complement strand
TCTCACCAAACAGAGCCATTGCACCTGTACTTTTAGCTTCATCAAGACTCATTACATCAGTTCTTACATCAAGGCTTGCCACAATTTCCTTATTAACTATATCTTCAGTTCTTTTAATTTCATCAGGAGTCATAGCTGAAAAATGCGAGAAGTCAAACCTAAGCCTGTCTGCATCCACATATGAACCAGCCTGTTCAACATGTGTGCCAAGCACTATACGCAATGCTTTCTGCAGTAAATGTGTAGCACTGTGATTTTTTGCCGTAGACAAACGATTCTCTTCTGATACTTTAAGTGTAACAATATCTCCTTCTTTAAACATTCCTTTAACTACTTTTCCAACATGTCCAACCTTATCTCCTGCAAGTTTTATAGTGTCTGTTACCTTAAACTCATTTTCTCCTAAAGTAATAATGCCTATATCAGCCTGCTGACCACCCATTGTTGCATAAAACGGTGTCTGCTCAACAATAATTGTACCCTCATCACCATCTGTCAGAGCCTGAACTACCTCTTTATCCGTTGTGAGCGCTGTTATCTTAGAAGAAGCTTCAAGTCTGTCATAACCTATAAATTCTGTTGTAAGTGATGTCTCAAGCTGCTGATATACAGTTTCTTCTGCCCCCATATAATTTGTGGTTTTACGTGCATCATGTGCTTTCTGTTTCTGTTGTTTCATAGCAGCTTCAAATCCGGTTTCATCTACACTATATCCTTTTTCTTCAAGAATTTCCATTGTAAGGTCAATAGGAAAACCATACGTATCATAAAGCTTAAATGCATCTTCACCTGAAAGTTCCTTACTGCCTGATGCCGCAAGCTTTTCCTGCATCTCATTTAAAATACTAAGTCCCTGATCAATTGTCTTATCAAACTTATCTTCCTCCTGAGTAAGTACATTTAGTATAAACTCTTTCTTCTCTTCAAGTTCAGGATATCCATCTTTTGAATTATTTATAACTGTCTGTGCCAGCTCTGCCATAAATTTCTTATTAATACCAAGCTTTCTTCCATGGCGCACTGCACGCCTGATAAGGCGGCGAAGCACATATCCGCGTCCTACATTTGATGGCATAATACCATCAGATATCATAAATGTAGATGAACGTATATGGTCAGTTATAAGCCTTATAGATATGTCTTTTATTTCATCTTCCTGATACTTAACTCCTGCAAATGAACAAATCCTATCACGTATTGCTTTCATTGTATCAATGTCAAATACAGAATCGACTCCCTGAACTACTACTGCAAGACGCTCAAGTCCCATTCCTGTATCTATATTTTTGCTGGCAAGTTCTTCATAGTTGCCATGTCCATCACCATTAAACTGCGTAAATACATTATTCCAGACTTCCATAAATCTGTCACAGTCGCAGCCCACTTTACAATCAGGTTTACCACAGCCATACTCAATACCCCTGTCATAGTAAATCTCTGAACAAGGTCCGCATGGACCAGCTCCATGCTCCCAGAAATTATCACACTCACCATTCTCATCTCTATAAAAACGAGTGATTTTCTCTGCCGGCACTCCAACTTCCTTAGTCCATATATCAAAAGCTTCATCATCTTCACCATAAATAGATGGATAAAGACGCTCTGGCTCCATTCCTATTACCTCTGTCAAAAATTCCCATGACCATGCAATCGCCTCATGTTTAAAATAATCTCCAAAAGAGAAATTTCCTAACATCTCAAAAAACGTAAGATGACGCGCTGTTTTTCCAACATTTTCAATATCACCTGTACGAACACACTTCTGACAAGTAGTAACACGTCTTCTTGGTGGTATCTCCTGCCCTGTAAAATATGACTTAAGAGGTGCCATACCCGCATTTATAAGCAACAAACTGTTGTCATTGTGTGGAACAAGCGAAAAGCTTTTCATTGCAAGATGTTCCTTGCCCTCAAAAAATTCAAGATACATTCTACGAAGTTCATTTACACCATACTTCTTCATTTTATCCTCCATTCTGAAATACTTTAGAAATTCCATTTCTAAATATTAAAACATATATTGGTTACTATAAATAACATGGACATTAATAGTAACATATAATCTATAATTAACATACTAATTCTAAACTTAACATACTAAATTATAATTATAAAATATGCATTATAGTATGTCAATAACCAAATCAACCGATTCACTACCAGTTTAAAATTTCTGTAACAGTTCACTTTGTTACCAGCAACAAGCAGTGCTTTCAGCACTGAATGCACACATTTATTAATATTGCTTATGATGTCAATCTTCTTTCTATTAATTTTCTCCGAATTTCCTCTAGTTTCTCTATTTGACTATTTTCCCACTCATTTCCTATTGTTTTTAAGTTAACAAATGCAATAATTTTATCTGCCTCTTCATTCTCTTTAAACATTTCTGCTAATCGCTTAATATCTTTTTTATTAATTTTGCGATAAGGAACAGCCAGTCTTTTAAACTCACTTGGGGTCAATTCCGAAACACCTCCCGCATAATATCTTCCATAATATTCACATTGAGCTAATGTTAATGAGTTATAAAAACAGAATGCCAGACTTTCTTTGTCATATATTGAATTTAATCTCATATTATAAGCAATATCTGTTGTATATAGGTCTGCTTCATTTACACATATTCTTGGTATCTTATCATATCTTTTAAAGAAAAAAATATCACCATTTCGCACAATTGGCACTCCATACCATGGTTTTCTGTTCCTGCATTTATATCTATTTTTTAGTTTTATTTTTGATGCATTTACCTTCTCACCAATCTCTGCTAAATATTCTTTTAAAGGATATGGAAAAAGTTTTTCATTAACCTTTGAAAGATTCAATAAATAAATACGCTTACCCTGTTCACCCAACTTTTGCACCACATCCTTGGTCAATATAAATTGCCCATTTAAAATATTACTTTTAGGAATTGTTGGTAATATATACTCTTGACATTCTAACTGTTTTACTTGCTCTTTTGTTAAAATAAATTCATTATTTGCTCCAGTCACAATTCCAGGAGAAGCATCACACAACTCTGAAATCTTTTTATATTTTGAATCAATTATATTCAATAAATCAATATCTTCATCCGACAAAATAGCATTTGTCCATTTTATTAACGGTTTATTTCTTTCAATTTTAGAACAATAACATGGTGTATCCG
>CAMWXG010000214.1 GCA_947178155.1 uncultured Lachnoclostridium sp. | reverse complement strand
CATATCATAAATTGATACACCAATATTTTTAACTAATCCTTTTTCTTTCATTTTACACATTGCATTTATAACTTCTTTATTTAAAATGTACTCAGGTGTATGCAGAAGATATCCATCTAAAAAATCTACACCTAAACGCTTCAATGTACCTAATAGCTCTCTCTCCACTATACCAACTACATCACTTGTATTAATACAATTAGGTTTCAATTTTGATGTAATTTTTATATCATTTTTTCGACTCGAATTATTTCTAAAATATTCACCAATAACTAGTTCTGCTTCCCCATATGCACTTGCAGTGTCAATTATATCTATGCCATTATTCATAGCATAATCAAGCATTCCAAAACTTTCCTCCCATGTGGGCTGCCTGCCAATTTGATTATTTATGCCATAATTCATCCCAAACTGGACTGTTCCTAAACATAATTGTGCCATTAAAAATCCACTCCTTAACTCGCAAATAATCATAATAGCTCAATTCAATTATTCGCTTTTAGCTCATACTGCCATTATATCAATATACTATTTACAATCTCTTAAAATAATAAACTCTGCAAACTGATATAAATCTAAAAACTTATAATCAGGCATAACTTCACTTTCCAACCTTTTACTACCATATCCTGATTCTAAAAGCACAGTATAAATCCCAACATTATTTCCTAAAATAATGTCTGAAGCTCTATCTCCTACCATAAAAGATTTCTGCATATCAATATCAAAGTCTTCGCAGGCCTTTTGTATCATTCCTATTTTTGGTTTGCGGCAATCGCAATTAAATGAATATTTTCTAATCACACCATTTACATAATGAGGACAATAATATACTGCATCAATTTTAGTTTTTTCTATTAATATTTCATTCATCTTTAAAAGTTCTTTTTCTTCAAGAGTTCCCCTCGCCACCGCAGATTGGTTTGTAACTACTATTGCATAATATCCTGCTTTATGAATTAACTGTACCGCTTTACTTGAATATTGGAAAATTTCTAATTGTTGATGCGAAATTATATAACCTTTTTCAACACTCAAAACACCATCTCTGTCTAAAAAAACAGCAGGTTTTGCACTCATAATTTCACTCCATCTCTATCTAAAATTTCATCAACAACCTGCTGTAAAATCATATTATGTATAGACTCAACAATGCCATAATGTTTCAATGGAACATATACATTAAAATCACCAAATGACTTAATAGTGTTATTATCTTCAAATCCTGAAAATGTAATTATTTTATTTCCTTTTTCTTTTGCTACTTTAACAGCATTAACAATATTTTCTGAATTACCAGAACTGCTGATTGCTACTAATAAGTCTCCTTCGCTTAATAAAAATTCCAAGGGTCTGGAAAATACATATTCATAACCATAATCATTTCCCATACAAGTAGTAACTGCATTATCATACAAACTATATGTCTTCATCCCGCCATTTTTCATAAAATCAGATGTCATATGGCTTGCTATAGCCGAGCTTCCACCATTTCCAATGAAAAAAAGAGTTTTTTCTTTTCTTTTTACTTCACTCATCATTTCTATCAAAATTTCTATTCCCTGCTCATATAAATGCACTTTGTCATCAGCCAAAAATTCAGTTTTATTTATAGTCTTGAACAGCTTATCCAAATATTCAATATACATTAGGCTATACCTCACTCTCTAAGCAGATGAAAAATACTTCTTTTAGTTATCCCCTAAATACTTAAACCAATCTGCTGTAGCATCATCTATCGTTTTTGGTGTCCACACTGGTGCTTCTCTCCAATAATCTATATTTTCCAAAATTATATTTACACCTTCTTCTAATGAAACCTTAGCTTTCCATCCAAGCGACTGTTCTATTTTTGAAGTATCTGCATATGTACAATCAGGTTCTCCTGGACGCTTTGGAATATGTATAATGTCTCCGCCAATTAATTCACATAAACGATTAACCGAATAAGTTCCACCACTTCCAACATTAAAAGTCTGATTGACAATATCAGATTGTGATGCCATATAAAATGCATTTGCAACATCAGTTACATAAGTAAAATCTCTCGTCTGTTCACCTGTACCAACTACAGTAAATGGTTCACCTGCCAATTTCTGTGCCAAAAATACTCCAAAAACAGCCCCATATGTACCTGAAGTTCTTGAACGTGTTCCATACACATTAAATAGTCTTAATGTAATTACAGGAAGACCATAAACCTGTCCCCAATGAAGAACTGTTTCTTCTCCCAATCTTTTTGTTAAAGCATATGGGTATTGTGGTCTGATTTCCGCCGATTCTTTTGTAGGATACTCATCTGGTATTCCATAACAGGAAGAAGATGCTGCATACACCAATTTCTTTATATCTGCACTTCTGGCACACTCAACAACATTATATGTACCTAATACATTAGAAGAATAATACTCCCATGGCTTTTGAATAGAAGGCACTATATCAGCCAAAGCTGCCATATGAAATACAAAATCCACTCCTTTAAAAACAGGCTCTATACTTTCTTTATCTCTAATGTCCTTTTGGTAAATTGTTAATTTTGTATTTGCCTTTTGATGATCCAAATTTGAAATACGCCCTGTTGTACAATTATCTATAACACGTACTTCATGCCCTTCTTCTAATAATTTATCCACAATATGCGAACCAATAAAGCCACATCCCCCTGTTACTAATGAAACCATAATAATCCCCTTTCTATAATTACCTCTTTTTTCCAACTCCCATAACAATTAGATAATGTGCCATCTGCGGAAAACCTGTATGTACTATCTCATCATTCATACCAAACAAAAAACATTTTCAAAATATTTTTCCATCATTTTTCTCAATCTATCATATGAATACAGATTAATATGTGCAATTTTATTAATATCAGACTGATATTCTTGCGCCGTAATATTAGGAGTGCCTATAATACAGACTCCTTGCTTTTTTAAATAATAAAGAATACTTGTCATGAACAAATCTTCTTTATCCTTACTTATATGTTCAATAACATCCATTGAAACAACACCATCAAATTTATTTTGCTCATCAACAACACTATTAGCAAATTCACTTTCAGAGTCTAAAATATCCTGACATATAAAAGATATCTTTTCATCCTGATAATTACTTTTCGCAAACTCTATTGCCTCTTCATCAAAATCCATTCCAACAGTTTTATCTATAAATTGTTTAAACATTTGTGTCTTAAATCCTGCATT
>CAMWXG010000213.1 GCA_947178155.1 uncultured Lachnoclostridium sp. | reverse complement strand
GTATAATAAGTTTCTGCATATTATATTTTATAATTATATACCGTATGATTGAAAAAAACTAGAGAAAGTTTCAATTCAGCTTTGTCATACTATGATTTTTAAAAGGATTTAGTAAAATTTGTTGCGATTCACGGCTACGCCGCTCATAGTAACAAGCAGCGCTTTCAGCGCACAAATGCACACATTTTGCAAAAAATCATGCAAAATGGCGCCGCAAAACATTGTGTACCCGCTGAAATTGGGTTAATAAATATATATTGCGGGCAGCAGGCAAATATTATATAATCAAGTATATAAATCGGGATATGTGAGGGATAAATATGGGTGTATTAGAAACTGTTTTTAATTCAAGAGAATTTGATTTGAATGATGATGTTTTAGTGAAATTTGATGATTATTTTGATAAAGAATACAGAGATTATAATATTTTTTCTTTAGATGAAGAAGATATTCCGGCTTTGCGGAATTTTGTAGAACAGGTTAGACATATGGATTCAGATAGTACAATTTATGTATGTACGTATGGCTATGAAATCACGAACAGTAAAGGGGAAAAATCAACATACGCAGACACTCTCTGGATTGACACTGTTCTTACTGTTTCTAAAATAGAGGAACTTATTAAAGAAGGCGGTGTTGCTGAACCAAGTGATATTTCTTTTGTTAAGAATAGCGCTGAAAATGGTAATGGAAATATTTGGCTTGTAACGCAAGATGAGCAGAGTTCACAAATCATTGAATTAACTAATTGTAAGCAGATTGACAATATAACAATACTATATTGGGATTGATGAATTATAGATATGTGATTATATGGAGGAAAAGAATATGGACTTAATGAATGAACTTTTGAATTGCCTTAATAGTATCAACTATGATATATTTGATGAAGATTACCTAAATGAATTACTTGACAGTAGGGATAGTGCTCCATTTGATACTGAATGGTGTCGGGTTGATGAAGAAATAAAAGCACTGAAACATACCAAAAGTTATACAGGTGGGAATGAAGAAGAACAAGGCAAAATAAGAGAAAAGGCGTTCATGATAATTGAGGAAAATATCGAAAGTGAACTGTCAGAATATGTTTCTGATGATTTTGGTCTGATTTATGACAGTCTTGTGCTAAACTATAAAGACGAATGGCTTAATAAACTTATTACGGCATACAAAAATAAAAAAATTCCTGCTGGAGAGATTTAATACAATTCCGGTTTGCAGGGCTGTTAAGTGAGCGCAAAATCAGTAATTATGTTTAATAATAGGTATTATACTACGAGTTTTATACAGTAGGAACACTTTTCCAAAAAGGGCGAAATTTTACAAAAGTCATCAAAAATTGCTGGCGATATGCCGATAAGAATAATTAGTATAATCCAATTTAATTAACCATACCTTTTGCTGGTTTGCTTTTCCAATAGTGCAGGTGTAAAATCCTCAACGTAGCCCGCTAAGCCTACGTTTTTACACCTGCACTCTCAAAAAAAGCATACTCACCAAAAGATAAGGTAATTAAATTGGATTATACTAGATAAAAAAATATTATTAAAGAAAGAGAGGAAATTTAAATGAAAAATGTAATTAGTACGGATAAGGCTCCGGCAGCTATAGGTCCTTATTCACAGGCTATAGAGGTTAATGGAATGGTTTATACGTCTGGTGTGATACCTGTTAATCCTGCTACAGGTGAGCTTGTGGAGGGTGATGCTGCAAAACAGGCTGAACAAGCTTTTATTAATCTTGAGGCACTTCTTGAAGCAGCAGGTACTTCTATGAAGAATGTAATAAAAACAGTAGTATTTATTAAAGATATGGATGAGTTTGGCAATATTAATGAAGTTTATGCAAAGTTTTTTCCTGCACCATATCCTGCAAGATCATGCGTCGAGGTTGCAAGATTGCCAAAAGATGTTGCTATTGAAGTTGAAGCTGTTGCAGTTAAATGATTTTTTAGATGTAGAAAAATTAGTATTTGAAGTATCTTGTGTAAAAATTAACTGAAATTCTACTATAGTAGAAAATAGGCTGCGGCATAGAATAATATGCTGAAAAATGCCATAAAGACGGACAATGTGTGGTATATTGCTGTAGAAAGCCGTAAAAGACGGCACTTTTTTAGTGAAAATTTTCTGCGATGGAGTGTTGACAAATTCAGATTACGTGTTATAATTGTTTTTGCAATGTAATAGATTTGTAATAATTGCTAACATGATTTAAAACAATTATAACTATTGTGCTGATAAAGTGACAAGATATAGATTGTTGGTACAATAGGATACAGTAGACTTATATGAAAAAAGATAATGGAGGTCATTATGGTTAAGACACATTGGGTTAAACGTGCAGTTACACTTGGTGCAGCAGTAACATTGTCACTTTCTTGTTATCCTGCTCCAATTGATGCAGCAGCTGTTGTTTGTCAAGAGACAGATATGGCAGGTATTTCCCTATCATTAGATAAGTATTACACAACTTACTATCTTGATGCAAATCAGACACAGGGAGCATCATCAGGAGATGTAGAACCTGTTGCAACAACAACTCCGACAGCAACAATGGCTCCAAAAGCAACAGCAGCACCAAAGACTGCTACAAATAAGACATCAACACGTAAGAAAACAACAACACCAAAGGTTTCAGAGCGTTGGAAAACAACAGGTATTTCTATTGCAAATGATTATGTAAATATTCGCAGACATCCAAATACAGAATCAAAGGTTCTTGGTAAACTTTATAAAGGTTCTGCTGCAAGAATTCTTCGCAATGTTAAAGGCGGCTGGGTTCAGATTGAATCTGGTGATGTGAAAGGATATATTAAGAAGGAGTATCTTGCTATTGGTGCTGAGGCACAAAGCCTTGCTGAAAAATATGGTACACAGTACATAACCGTTAAAGAAGGCACTATTACATTAAATGTTAGGTCAAGAACAAGTACAAAATCTACAATTGTTACTCAGATACCTGAGGATGAGAGATATAATGTAGAGAAGTTGTGTGGTGAGAACTGGGTTAGAATTTCAATTGATGATGGACGCGGTTACGTAGCAAAAGAATTTGTTAATGTAAGAGTTAGATTTAAAAAAGCTATTTCAATAAAAGAGGAGCGTGCAAGAGCACGCGCAAAGGCAGCAGCTAAAAGGGCAGAGCAGGAAAGGCTTGCAGCTCTGGCAGCAGAGCAGGAAGCAGCTAATAATGCGTCAAACAGCAGCTCAAATTCTTCTGGAAGCTCATCAAACAGTAGTTCAGGCTCGTCAGGCAGCTCAAG
>CAMWXG010000212.1 GCA_947178155.1 uncultured Lachnoclostridium sp. | reverse complement strand
CTTTAATACACATAAATCTTAAATGTTTTGTAAATGTCAATTACTCTGTAAGCAATACTTACTCTGTAAGCAATACTTACTCTGTAAGTATGGGAAGCAACCATGGCTTTCCATGAAACTCTTCTATTTCCTGTTGTTCACTCAAACAAATCTTTACATTTAAGGTACTCCCCAATTTCTGAAGCTCACAAAACATATCATCTGACAAATAATGATGGTGCAGATTAACTTCTTTTATATTTGGATAATCCTTAAGCTTGTCAAGAATTATCTGTCCGCCCTTATCGGTAAGAGTCCCATTTGCAAGTGAAAGTGATTCTATCTGACTTATGTATTTTGAATTAAATACTGCCTCTGTAATTTCATCCTGAATTTCACTGTCCTCAAGCCCCAAATGTTTAAGATTTGGAAAATCTGACTTATCAAGAAAATCCTTAATATCTTTAATTTCACCATCAAATCCATAACGCATTATACCAAAATAAAGAGTAATACTTTCAAGCGAAGGAAGTTTTGCATCCCTTATTGAGGCAATTACGCTCTTTCCAAGACCTCCGCATATAATATCAAGCTCTTTAAGATTTTCATGCACAATCTCACCAAGTTCCAAATCCTGACTTCCTCGCACTCCAAACTTTAAAAGATTTGGCATAGCTGCCCACAAACCAGAATAATTTCCTTGAGTAATCCATGAAACCTCACAGTCTTCCATATCTATATCACCTACAAAAAGACTCTTAATGTGAGAAAACTTTCCTTGCTTTTTAACCGTTTCACTCTCAACAATTCCATCTATAAGTGGTTGAATACCTTCATCACATGGATCTCCCCAATAACCTATAACAATTTCATTAAGACTTGAAAGTTCACTGTCATTTAAAATTTCCTCTATCATTGTTGAAGCATCTTTGCCATCCTCGTAATCATCATAATCATATTCATATTTTTTAGAGGCTTGTCCCATAGTTATAGTTCTGTGATTATTTAAAACATATCCTGCAATCTCTTTCATAAAATACCTCTCTTCCAATCATGCCACCTGTGGTGGCACAAACATTCTATGAAAAATGCCGTTTTTGCATTTTTCTGGTGTGAGTAGGTTCGCTTTCGCGAACCGTATATGTTCTTTGGCAATGCAGACGCAATGCATTGCCAAGATTAGAACATGTTCTCACACTTTTGTACCTGCTGTCCATAGATTTTATTTTCTGCATATATATCCTGATAAATTAAGTCACCCTGTCCATTTATCTCAATTATCCTCGGCTTAAGACTGTTACTGTCAAGCATAATATCTATTCCTGCCATTTGCATACCCTCAAATAACTTAACTGCACTACTACAAAGCCTGTCTATTTCATTATACTTGTTCAAGCTAAAGCCAAGTTTTTCATAAGGTATGGCCATATTGTTAAGATGAAGGTTAGTAACTGGACCTTTGGCAGTCCGCACTACTATATACTCTATACTACCAAACTGATACACCACCCGCAAATCATAAATAAAATTATTTATTCTTGCCTTTGGATGCCAACGCTCAACAATTACATCTAAACCAATCAGCCTATCAAGAAAATCAGCTATTTCTTTCTTATTCTCAAACTGATTCATTTTTTTAGTATTAAAAAGTCTTCCATTCTCCATATAGCAGGAAGTATAAAGCCTCATCTGGCCATTTTTAGGATTAATACGAAAAGCTGAAACACCCGCTGCACCTGAAAAATACACAGGCTTAATAAATACCTGATACACATTTGCCTTTTGCATCATATCAAAAAGCTGCTCTGATGAATGTACATTATCAAAAAGCATCTGTGTCACTTCAATTTTATTTTCACTAAGAATTTTCTTTGTATACCTTTTATTAAGTGCATTAAGTATAGACTTTGGAGTATTTAAAAATACTGCATTACACTCTTCTAAAATCTCCATTATATGTATGTATTTTTTTAGCTGAAAATCCATAAGTGCCAAATCAACAAGCTTAAATGACGGCGGCTCAATTTTAACAACTGCTCCTTCTAATCTGCTTTCAAAAAAATCTTTAGGATTATTTAATTTAAATATTTCTTCCCATTCAATAATAGTTACATCAACATTTTGACAGTGCGCAGCTTTTGTAAAAAACTCAGCTCTTTTGGAAGCACTGTCACCTATTAAAATTATATTTTTATTTGACATATATTTTCTCACTCTGTCATCATTACATAATAAGACATATCAGAATCCTCATCCAATTCATCAGCATCAGCCTCACATACATCAATGTCCACATTACATTCCTCTGCAAGCTTTTCAAGTTTTTCACGCATATCATCTGAAAGATAATTATAATGCAGATCAAGTTCTTTAATATTTGGATATTTCTTTAAATTATCAAGTATTACTTGTCCGCCTTTATCAGTAAGAGTGCCATTTGCAAGCGAAATTGATTCTATCTGATTTATATATTTTGAATCAAATAATATTTGTGTAATCTCATCCTGAATTGCACTATTTTCAAGTCCAATATGTTTAAGATTAGGAAAATCTGATTTATTTATCATATTCTTAATATCATCAATATCACCATCAAATCCAGAATCCTCTACTCCAATATAAAGAGTCAATCTTTCAAGTAATGGAAGTTTTGCATTCCCTATGCTCCCAATTACATCCTTTACAAGTCCTGCACTTATAATGTCAAATTCCCTAAGATTTTCATGTTCAATATTTCCAAGTTTCAATTCATTACTTCCTTTTATTCCAAACATTTCAAGAGCTGGTACAGCTTTCCAAAATTTAGAATAATCACCTTGAATAATCCATGAAGGTTCTCCATCATCACGGCCTATATCACCAATAAAAAGATTTTTAATATGAGAAAATTTTCCCTGCTTTTTTACAATTTCACTATCAACAATTCCATCTATAATTGGCTGGACATCTTCTGTACCAACTATACCCCAACAACCTATAATAACAGTGGCAAAATCTTGCAGTTCCTTGTCATTTATAATCTCATTAAATAAAGTCGCAGCGGTTCTTTCATTCTCGGTATAATCGTCATATTCATAAAAATAATTCTTAGCTCCCTTAGCTCCATATACATAACCATCTTCTATTAAAAAACCTTCAAAATCACCTATAAAATCATAACTAGACGAAACAATATTCATCAATAACTCCTCTCATTTACATATATCAATGTATGCTCTATAAGCAACTTTCCCCGTAACAAATGCTTACTCCGTAACAAATGCTTACTCCGTAACAAATGCTTACTC
>CAMWXG010000211.1 GCA_947178155.1 uncultured Lachnoclostridium sp. | reverse complement strand
AGAAATTTGATATCATTTATAATAGTCTTGACAATATTAATTCCAGACTTGATGAGCATGATAAGAAATTTGATATCATTTATAATAGTCTTGACAATATTAATTCCAGACTTGATGAACATGATAAGAAGTTTGATTCTATTTTTGCTAAACTTGATGAACATGATAAGAAGTTTAAACACATAGAGATTGAACTAAAACAGCTTCATAATTATGACGAGCTTATTCTTAATGAAGTTGAACGCGTACATACAATATTAAATAAGCATATAGGAGATAATGACCGACATAACCCAAATAACTATACTTCTCGTACAGTTACATATTAAAAATTTTTCAGAACTGAAAAACTGTCAACAATAAAGTTAATGCCTATTGTATTATTCAGTTATTATTCACAGCTGATTAAATTCGAGGATTTTTGGCATGATTTATGCCAAAAATACGAGTTTTGCGGCGCCATTTTGCATGATTTTTCGCAAAATGTGTGCATTTATTTCAGCACTGAAAGCACTACTTGTTACTATGAGCGGCATAGCCGTGAATAGTAACATTATTTAAAATACAATAGGCATTTTTATCATAAATCCTTATAAAGTACCTTTTCGATTATATACCTTGGACGTTCCTTAACCTCCATATATATCTTTCCTATATATTCACCTATTATACCAAGTGAAAGCAGTATAAGCCCTCCTATTCCCCACAGAGAAATTACTATGCTTGTCCAACCAGCAACAACATCACCAAGAACCCATACCACAAGACAATACATAAGCATAATTATACTCACAGAAAAAACAAGTATCCCAAGACTTGTAATCATCCTTATAGGTTTTACACTACATGAAGTTATGCCATCTATAGCGAAAGATACCATTTTCTTAAGAGGATATTTTGATTTTCCTGCAAACCTCTCATGACGCTCATAATAGACTACATCTGTTTCATATCCTATCATAGGCACTATTCCTCTTAAAAACAGATTAACCTCTTTAAACTCTGAAAGCCCCTCAAGTGCCCTTTTACTCATAAGCCTATAATCAGCATGGTCTTCAATTGTATCTGCCCCCAAAAACTTCATAACCTTATAAAACGCATGTGCTGTACTGCGTTTAAAAACAGTGTCAGTAGCTCTTGTAGAACGTACCCCATATACAACATCCTTACCTTCAATAAACTTGTCAATAAATTGTTCAATAGCACCTACATCATCCTGCAAATCTGCATCAAGTGAGATTGCCGCATCAGCATACTGCTTTGCTGTCATAAGCCCTGCAAGAAGTGCATTTTGATGTCCTCTATTATGTGCAAGATTTATTCCTGTAAATATTGCATCCCTTTCATGAAGTTGTGATATAATACTCCAAGTCATATCTTTAGAACCGTCGTTCACAAATGCAATACGGCTCTTTGTACTTATTTTCCCTTTAGCTATAAGCCCATGCATAATATCTTTCAACTGCTTTGATGTTTCAGGCAGTACCTCCTGCTCGTTATAACATGGAATAACAAGCCATATAGTATTATTATGCATTTTTAATCAATCCTCCATTTCTACAAAATATACTTTTTTATACATCTAATTTCTCATATTTCCAAACACAGCATCTGCGCCACTATAAACAATATATAATTTTAAAAAGACTGTCGCACTAAAACATATCAATACAACACAGAAGAAATACTATTCATATAACTACTGTATATTGTACTGTTTTTGTATAATGCAACAGTCTTTTATGATTAATAAGCTTAAATCATTATATTACAATAATGCTATACAAAACTATTATCAAGCATAATTAATCTGCTCTATGGAATATAAAGCATTTCTCTTATATTCTAATACTAACGAGGTACTGTATATATAAGAGTACCTGGTGCTTTATATGTAGCTGTACGTAAATCCGCTTTCTTAATCTTAAGGTCTTTCTTTTTAATTGTGTATGTGAAATCCTTTGCATTTCCAGTGTTTATACTTACACTTTTATTTTTAACTGTATATGTACCAACTTTTTTACCTGCATCGTTTGTAACAGTAATTGAAAGCTTTTTAATCTTTGTTGCCTTATAACCTCTGTTATTTACAATTCTTACCTTAAGAACAAGATTACCATTCTTATCATAAGACATCTTGTACACCTGAACTACAGACTCACCATAAGGCACCTGTGAAGCATATCCCTTTGTTTCATTGTACTCATTCTTCTTAACTGAAACTGCACATGTAAGTGGCTCAGAACCATCAGCCATTGTAGCTGTAATCTTTGCAGAGCCTGCTTTTTTACCTGTAACCTTACCATTTGAATCTACAGTAGCAACACTCTTATCACTGCTGCTCCATGAAGCAACCTCTCCGCCTGATACTGTAAGAGTCTGTGAAAATCCATTTGTAAGTACAATACTATTACTGCTTATTACTGCTGTCGATGTTGCCTTTTCCTGATAAATATCAAGCATATAATCTACATCTTCATTAAAATTTAATACTACTTTATAATCTGCTGCCACTGGATTAAATTTCCAACCAGTTACATATGCACCTATGGACTCTGCATAAACCCATGTATTCTGGTCATTTGTAAGAGGAACTGTACTCCATTCACTATTATTAACATAAAAAGCTACCATGCCGGCAACAGGCTTTGACGCAACAATATCAACATATGTAGGAGCTTCATTTGATATTGCAAACTCATATGAAACATCAGTATTTGCTACTGCAGTTCCGCTCTGTGTAAGAATATCACTATACTCCTCCTCAGCCTTTGATGTTGCAGGAGAATATGCTATGCCGCTTACAGCAACTGTAGCAGCTAAAGTCACCGCTCCCATTTTCTTCATAAACTTATTCATAATATATTTCCTCCATTCTGCGGGTTGTCCGCAACCTATATTAAATATGATATTGATTATACCATACTCTCTTATTCATTTACAAGTTTTTTTCACAAACTTTTCACAGTTTGCCATTTTTTACATATTTTTTCTTAAAAAGTACTTAACCAATATTCACTTTAACTAAATCATAGTACTTTTTAATTGTATTTGCAAAAAAAGACTGTAAAACTACAGCCTTTACAAACTGGGCTACAAGGATTCGAACCTTGAAATGCCGGAGTCAGAGTCCGGTGCCTTACCGTTTGGCGATAGCCCATCAAATATTAATGATGTATATCATAGAATCATACTTACTTAAATTATACACCATTTAAAGCTTATTTAAAAAGCGTGCTTTCACTATATTGAAATTAAACTACACAAAAGCACAAACTGGGCTACAAGGATTCGAACCTTGAAATGCCGGAGTCAGAGTCCGGTGC
>CAMWXG010000210.1 GCA_947178155.1 uncultured Lachnoclostridium sp. | reverse complement strand
TTAATACCAAAAACATTCTTAAAAGGTTGATCATAAGTAACATATTCAAAATCTGAATTCAAACATAAACTACTCTCATTATTTGTTTTTCTTTTGATATCAAAATCATGTATTTCTCCAGTCATTGTATACCTCCCAGTCATCATTATAGCAAATTACAGTAAATGTGTAAACCAGAGCGTGCTTGAAAATTCATTCTCATGGTTTGCACTCCACAATTTGTGGAGCACACCCCATAAAAAGCAATTTTCAAACATACTCTCACTACATTATATTTGACAAAATTCTGCAGAATAATTTTTCTGTATATTCTTTCATGGCAGACTATTTGCTACGCAAAGCGCTCCCCAACCGTATTGTATGGAATGCCCTTCTTGTTGCCCTGGAAGTTTTCTTGCACCTTTTATTAAATATGCCTTTAGTTTATCACCATACAAGTATGCATCATTACCTCTGACAATTCCCCATTCCATTATAAGTGCTGCACTTCCTGTAACAAATGGTGCGGCTATTGAAGTTCCTGTATTTGAAGAATAGCGACCTCCTGGCGCAGTACTTGTTATATCAACTCCTGGCGCCACTATTGTAGGCATTTTCCTCCTATCTGTTGTATTGCCTCGCCCTGAAAATGGGGCATAACTTCCAGTAATTGAGTTATATGCTCCAACTGTTATAATATTTCTTGCAGCGGCAGGTATTGTAAGTGTAGTTTCCGGCGATGGATTTAAGAAACCTGTGGAAAGCCCTACTACTTCTATAGAGGGCAGCCACATATTTACTTCTCCGTATTGTATATCAACGGGCTCAAGCTCTACAATCCACACTCCTGGCATTATGTAATTTCTATTACTTCGTTCGCTATCAGGCAGCCATTGTATATAAATTCCCTGAGTAATTGTATAAGGCGTCGGTTCTCCATAAAGTGTATTAAGCATACTGTTTCCCAAAAAATAAGTTTCTGCATTTCCCAAACGGTCATCTATTCTAAGTCTTTTTCCATCTGGTGATATAATATAAACATTAAATTCATCCTGATAACTTTTCCATATTTGAAGTGATACGTTTCTTTCATTTTCTGCAATAGCAATTTGAATCTGTTTATTGCCACCTGAATTTTCCAGTCTTATATTTGCATGATGCCTGGCATCACCTTCATTTCCCGAAGCAACTACTATTACATTTTTCCATATTCCTTTCATGTCTGCTATATAATTTTCAAATAATGAGTTTCCATCATGTGGTCCTTCATTATTGCCAAAACTTAGATTTATTGCTATAGGCATATTTAATTCTATAGCTTTTCTTACAGCATAATCAATTGCTTCTATAACCTCTGTTGATAATGCAAATGAACTGCCTGATTTGCCAAGCTTTACAACAATAAGCTCACTTGAAACGGCAACTCCCCTGTATCTTCTTCCTTGTGAGCCTGCGCCGTTTCCTGCTGCTACGCCTGCAACTGCTGTACCATGTCCGCTTCCCCTATCGGAAACGGGCACTATCTTTAACTGCTCCGCTTTATCCGTCTGCCTTAGAGCTTCATTTATATCATCTGCTGAATATTCTGCTCCCTGATTATATCCTGCTGGCACACGTCCATATGTGCTTTCACCGCTTGCTGTTTGGTCCCATATATATCGTATTCGTGTAGTTCCATCTTCATTTATAAAAGCAGGATGACTGTAGTCAATTCCCTCTTGTGTCAAATAATTGCAAAATAGTTTTTCAATTTTTTATTCTAAAACTCCTCTGTTTTAGAACGTGTTTTCATTCCAAACTCCACATTTTTTAGGCTTGCTGTTATATAATTGTCACAAAATCACATTTACTGTGTTAAATTATTGCAAAACATTCTTCCAACTGATTTCAATTTCTTCTTCATCATATATTACTATTTTATCAATATATAGTTCAAGTATTTCAGATGTCAGTTCTACATCCAATGCCATAATAAATTTATCTGACTCAGCTCTGTTAATCTGTTCATCTATCTGAAAAATCTGTTCCTGCAGCTTATGAATGATTTTCTGCTTTTCTTCTATATTAGCATATAGCGAATTAAACTCTGGCTGCTCCCCAAAAGAATATAACTGATAACTCTCATAATGCTCTTTTTTCATCTTGTTATACTCTCTTTTAACCTGTCTCATATCCTGCAACAAATTAGTCCGTTTTCCTATTAAAGCATCTTTGTACCTGTATGCAGCTTCTTCTGTAAGATTCTGTTCTTCCAGATATTCCTCCAACCTAAACAATACGACCTGTTCCAGAAACATTACATTGACCTTATTTACACAACCCTCAAGTCCGGTCACGTATCGGTTATGACATGTAAAATATGGATTTAACCCTTTCTTTATCCGAAGGCTGCGCTTACAGCACCCACACACTGTTCTACCAACCAATGGATGTCTGCTTTCTTTTTCTTTTCCTTTGCTACGACCTTTTCCTCTGTTTTTCTGAACTTTCTCAAAATCTTTCCTTGTAATAATAGGGACATGGTGATTTTTGATAATTTTCCATTCTGTTTTGGATTTAATAATATTACGGCCTCCCACCTGCTCTTTTTCTGTTTTACTATATTGTATATCCCCGGCATATACTGGATTACGTAAAATACTGCAAATGACACTGTTGTTCCAATAAAATTTATCCCCTTTTGGCTTTCGGGAAGTTTTGCCTTTCCTAATCTTAAACTCCGTTGGTGTAGAGACATTTTCCTGATTCAATTTCTTTGCTATCTGAAAAGAAGTAAGCCCTTGCAATGTAAGGGAAAAAATCTTCTGAACTACCTTTGCCTCATCTTCACATATGACAAGCATATGCCTGTCATCCATAGACTTTTCATAACCAAATGGAGCATTTGCACTAACATACTGCCCATTCTCTTTTTTTGTACTTAGTGCGGTTTTTACTTTTTGCGACAAATCCTTACTATATAAATCATAAAGAAGATTTTTAAAATTCATCTCAAAATCTGAGGTATTTCCCTGATAACTTGCACTGTCATAATTGTCGTTAATGGAAATAAAACGTATTCCCAAAAATGGAAATATCTGCTCCAGATAATAACCCACTTCTATATAGTCTCTGCCAAACCGTGAAAAGTCTTTTACAACCACACAGTCAAATTTCTCATTCTTGGCATCTTCAAAAAGTTTTCTCACTCCTGGGCGGTTGAAATTTGTTCCTGAAAAACCATCATCTATGTAAATGGTGTCTTTGATACAATCTGATTTTACCTTGAACCTTTTGATTTTGGCATACTTTTTGATTTTGCCCCCAAGGGTAATGTCATCAACTTAAGAATATACAAGTTAAGACTTTTGATTCTGTGGAAAT
>CAMWXG010000209.1 GCA_947178155.1 uncultured Lachnoclostridium sp. | reverse complement strand
GTTAATGAAGAAAATGATTTTTAACAGTAAAATTGTAATGTGTCTTTGTGAGATATTGGTAGGCATATTGTTATTTATTGATCCTGTGGGATTTACCACAAGGATTATTAAGGTTGGCGGTATTATTCTGCTGGTTATGGGATTGCTTTGTGCAATGAAGTATTTTAAGACCAATCCAGAAGATGCACAGAAGGAGCAAAACCTTGCGAAAGCTCTTTGTGCATTGTTTGGCGGGCTATTTTGCATTTTTCGCTCTGAATGGTTTATTATGACATTTCCTCTTCTGACGATTGTGTATGGAGTAATTATCCTGCTTACAAGCATTATTAGGATTCAGTGGACGGTTGATATGTTTCGGCAAAAAAAGGACAAATGGTATCTTGCAGGTATTGGTGCAGTACTTTCTATGATATTTGCGGGTATTATTTTGGTTAATCCATTTAAGACTACAGCTTTTCTTTGGTCATTTGTGGCTGTTTCTTTAATTGTTGAATCTGTAGCGGATTTGACAGCACTTGCTGTTATGAATGTGGCTGTTAATGAAAGTGATTGATTCAGAAGCGGCTGAGTGAATACAAAACGCCGGAACCTTGTATAAATATTACATTTTGCGGGTTCTTGGCGTTTTCTTTTGTACTTGTTGGCGCAGTGCTTTAGCTATTGTATATCAGGCCAGTCATTTTTATGTTTTTCAAGAATATATAAATAGAATTCCCATACAGCTTCCGTATTCCAATTAATCCATATATCCAGCTGTTTAACAATTTCTTTTTTTTCGTCGGGATATTTACCTATTTCGTAATCAGTAAGTCCTTGTTCTAATCCAAATGTATATTTTTCAGCAACAACAGTATATTTATTGTCATTTAAAAACTGTGCTACTTTGGTAATTGTCTGATAATCAGAATCACCATAGAAATTAGAGTAATATGTATCTATGCTTTCGTGCATTGATGAATACTGCCAATTAAATATTTGGAAAAAAGTTTCAAGCCATATAGGTCTTTCATTTGGATAGTTTGTGTAAGTATACTCCATTAAATCAATTAATACATCTCCATCCGGATTATCAATATCTTTTTCAGCACCACAATATGCATTGACTATTTCTCCCTGATTTTTAAGCCGTTCTAACGCCTGGTACATTTCTGATAATTCCATAAATAAGCTCCCCCTCTTAAGTTGATTTATTTTATTATATAACATGTATAATAATTAAGTAAGAGGCAAATTAGTGTTGCAAAGGCAGGCAGATGAGGTTATTATATATTTTATAGAATGAGAGAAATTTCATATTCTGTTAAATATGCAAATTGGAGGAAATATAGTATGTATAATGAATTAGAGGAATGGCTTGATGATATTTTAGGTGATGAGATACCATCTGAAGTTGAAGGTTTTATTTTTAATTTATATGAAGACGAGGGTGAGGGATGGTCTATGAGTCTGGTTGGGACAGGAAGTTTTGAGCCGGAAGATGATGATTATGAGTGGGCAGGTGATGATGTTACTGATTTTGGTACAGAAGATGGTTTGCTGATTTGGGAGAAAGATGCCGACTGGGAGGAGATATTAGAAGATGCAAAGTCAGTATTACATATGTATCTGGAAAAAGGGACTTATTCTGAAGTGCTTAAATCGCGCAGAGGAGTAGGCGTTGGCTTTGTAGATGGAGATGTTGAAATATTATATTCCAGATAGAATTAGCAGTAAATCAGCAAAAAAGGAGTTATAATAAATGGACATATATGAGATAATGGAAGAATTTTATGGATGTATAAAAAAAGCTTTAGAGGAGTTTGCAAAAACAGAGGACAATAAAGATGTGTATGCAATGGTATTTGATTGCACTTCTGAAATAGGGCAAATAGCATTTCGCTATAATAACAGAGCACATTTTACTGCGCATCTTGCTGAATATGAGAGATATTATAAAGAATATGGCTGGTCTGTATATGGGCTGCATGGAAGTGAATATGAACCAGGAGAGTTTGCTTTTATAGATTATGAAACAACAAAACTTGTTGAGCATTATTTTGATTCATATTACTATTATTCTTGGGATGAGAATTACTTTGGGGAAGGAGAGCCAGAAGGACTTTTAGACAAAGAAGGAAATGTTTCTAAGGAGTCAGAGACTTTTAGGGCATCGTTGTGGGATTTGGTGATAAAAACTATTGAAAGGCTTATGGACGATATACATAAAGGAGATATTGGCATAGATATTTCGGATGATTTTATTTTCTTTCACTGTGACCATGACCAGTCATATGAAGAGCGTGATAAAATGATAAGTAAAACCGTTAGTTCTAAATTAATGGATAAATTAATTAATAAATCAGGAGAGTAAATAAGTATGTAGGTAACTTTAAAATTGACAGTGCGTTACGTCCGCACTGCCAAAGAGTGAGAAGCAGTTAAATGTAGAAAGTTATTTATGGACATTACTAATTATATCCCCATAAGTTTCTTATCTGCGGGCTTAATGTATCATAATCCCATGTAACACTGCTTCTTGTTTTGCTATTTGGATCATTTACCATAAATCCTTCATTATTATAGCCATATATTTCTATAAAATGTCCTGATGTAGTGAAGTCACCTGCACGCATTGCACATATTATTTTACCGCCACTATCAATTTGGCGTTGCATTACACCTTCATCAAGTGAAAGTTCAGATGAGGTTACGCCGTATATTGAGCCTGCGTTTGTCATAAGTGACCAGTCAGTGCCTGTGCCTTTAACATAAAAGCCATTATCCATGCTGTAATCTGATATTTTATCAGGAGTTGCGGATTTATCTCCTGTTAGCGAGAATATTACCATAGACAGGCATGTAGGGCCACAGCCGCTTAGTCCTATGCAATCATCTCCATATTTGGCATATCCCCATCTTTTATCCCATTGAAGAAACAAAGGGTTATTTTCATATGCTTCATCTGATGTAAAGCCACCATTAACAGTATTGGATGCATCGGGATAGTTTCGTACAAATTCTGCCATTTCAGGGTTATTTGCAAGTGATTGCAGCAGAGTATCAGAATACTTACCACTGTGTTTGTATACATATTTTATATCTCGATCTTTATCTGACAGTTTTTTTAACCGAGCCATTACCTCAGAATCATCTCTTACAACAGGCTTGTCTATGGCAGACGCGCTGTCTATATTATTTAACTGAGTTTGATTTTCGTTTTTGTAATGAGTAGAAATATAACTTGGGAGATTTAAAACAAATTTACTTGCATTATATGTTATTAAAAATATTAATAATGTATAAACGACAAGCCTGATAAAATAGTGTCTGCGTTTTTATCTTCTGTTTTTGCATGTTCGATAAAGTTTA
>CAMWXG010000208.1 GCA_947178155.1 uncultured Lachnoclostridium sp. | reverse complement strand
ACAAATGCTTACTCCGTAACAAATGCTTACTCCGTAACAAATGCTTACTCCGTAACAAATGCTTACTCCGTAAGCATGGCATCATACCATATTTCACCATCATATTCTTCTGGTTCCTGTGAATCGCTTAAATTCATTAATACACCACACTCTTCTGCAAGTTTTATAAGTTTTTTACACATCTCATCTGACAAATAATTATAATGCAAATCAATCCCTTTTATATTTGGATAATTTTTAAGATTATCAAGAATTACCTGCCCACCCTTATCAGTAAGTGTACCATTTGCAAGTGAAAGTGTTTCTACCTGACTTATGTATTTTGAATTAAATACTGCCTCTGCAATTTCATCCTGTATTTCACTGTCCTCGAGTCCAAGATGCTTTAGATTTGGAAAATCTGACTTGTCAAGCAATGACTTAATATCATTAATATCTCCAAAAAAACCATAATCTTCTATACCAATATACAAAGTGAGCCTCTCAAGCGCTGGAAGTTTTGCATCTCTTATGCTTTCAATTGCATTTGTACCAAGCCCTCCGCATATAATATCAAACTCTCTTATATTTTCATGTTCAATTTTGCCAAGCACCATTCCCGTACTGCCTCTTACTCCAAACTTTTCAAGATTTGGCATTGCAGACCAGAATTTAGAATAATTACCCTGAAGAATCCATGAAACCTCACAATCCTCCATACCCATATCACCTACAAAAAAACTTTTGATATGAGAAAGTTTTCCCTGCTTTTTCACAACTTCACTTTCTACGATTCCATCTATAAGAGGCTGAACATTTTCCTCCCATGCACCACCCCAGCAGTCAATAATAATCTCTGAAAGATTTGGAAGCTCTTCATCATTTAAAATCTCTTCAACCATTGTAGCAGCATTTTTCCCGTCATTAGCATAATCATCATAGTCATATGCATATCTTTTAGACAAAGCACCATCAACTACATCACCCTCCTCTGTAAGTGTAAAACCTGCAATTCTTTCCATAGTAAAATCCTCCTTTATATATTTCTTTATGTCACATTTTCTATTAAAATAAAATATTCTCCATACAGCATTACACGCTTCATCTAAGTTCAAGCATACTGTCTGTGAAAACACATAGAAATTACCAAAATCATCTTTACACTACTTCTAATTTTTAATCCTCCCTACAGCTCAACGCCATTCTTTTTTAACAATTCTCTTGCTGTTTCCACAGAATCAATTCCAGTCTTATTTTTAATAGGAGCAAACTCCTTTTCGCGCACTACTTCAAATGGTATACATGTATCAAGCATGTGTATCATATCAAGTATAAGTGTTTCAAATTTATATCCATTTGGCTCTTTAGGATCAATAAACTCCAAAGCATCATTCATATATGGTATCTTTTTCTCAACAATATGCAGTGGAAGTTCGTTATTACATATATCCTCAAGTTCCTTTGTATGAAATAAATAGTTTAATATTACACCAAAATTATAAGCCGGCTCCCCATTCTCATCTTTTGTATTACGAAGCTTGTCTGTCTGCTCATAATACTCTACTATAGAGGGACGTCCGTCTTCAAGACACATTACGCCTACTTTTTCATCAGGATCTGCCTTGCGCACTACCTTTGCACCAACAACACATTTTTTGCTTATTGCCGCACCAATAAAACATGGATCAGCAATTCTTTGTAATACATTGTCTACAGCAAAAACATTAATCCACTCTATGCCTGCGCTGTGAATAATATCTGTAAGTCCTGCATTCTGCATTGATGAAAACCAGCCGCCATTTCCGTTTGGTGAAGTAGCAAACTTGTCTTTTGCCTCCATGTATACTTTTCCTTCATAAGTTACGGCTGGGGCCATATCCTGTTTAAAAAAGTGTATATATTCCGGATTATATGTGAAATAATTCTGTTCCTTAAAAAACTTAGTTGTAATATCATGATTCTTATCACTGGTCATGACAAAAAGATGAATCCATGTACTTGTTTCATCTACAACATCAAGAAGATTTCTTATAATGCGTTCAAAAATGTACACAGTTTTTGTAATTCCTATATCATACATGCCCTTTGGATTATCAGAACCAAGCCTTGTCCCCATTCCGCCTGCAAGCAGAACTGCCGCTGCCTTTCCGGCACGTATTGCCGCAACTCCAAGCTTTGTAAAATCCTCTCTATTTCTATCAATTTCATCAAGTGTCAGCGCTTTTATAGGTGTAATCTTACCACGCGCTTCTTCATTAATTCCATTTACTATCCTTCCGGTAACCGAAAAATCAGTTTCTTTAATCTGTTCTAAAATAGATTTTTGTCCTGCTTCGTCAAGCTCATTAAAATACTTAAGAATATGCTCCTGTCCATATTCTGCAAGCTTATTTTTTGCTTCATTAAAATTCATGTCATATCCCTTCCACTGTATATAACAGTTTATCCAATATAAAACAATACTATATTATAACATGCAAAACATGGAATAATATAGTATTTATTATACATAAAACAGACTTATATGCAATAGTGTAAAAAAGTTTCGCTTTCTTTTTCTATTCATAAGTAATAAATAATTTAAAATTATCTAATCTGAATTATATAATAATCAACAGACACTATTTACTTTTTAAGCTATTCCTTTATCACTACCATACAGCTTTTCTTACAAAAACATATACCATACTTTTTAATAATTTGATATCCTTCATAAATAAGTTCTGCATCATAATGTTTATCCTCTATTTGCTGTAATGCTTTGTTACATGCGTTTTCCATTTCCGTAAATCTCTGTACACGCTTTAACTCAAGTATTATTGCAGGCTGTCGTTCATCATATGGCTTTAATACAATATCATAACGCCCTTCACCACTCTCCCTATTTGAAAGTCTTTCATATCCTTGCAGCCCTCCAAGAAGCCCCAACAAAAAACCATGATAGAAATTTTCTGCACTATCTATAAAACTTATACTTTCGTGAAGTTGTTCTCTTAAAAAATTTTCAAAAACCTTTGTATCACCATGTATTATTGCATTATACAAACCAGAAAAATCAGTCGCTTTTAACCGGTTATCAAACCATTCTGTAATTTTACTTCTATATATACTTCGTATTTCCCTGTTAGGTATTTTTAAAACAAGATAAATAGTATCAGCTACAAATTTTTTGTCTACAGCTTTAAGATAACCTGTAAAAAACAAAAAATTCCATAAATTATCTTGTGACTGGTTTATATCCGCATAAGTTATATCTTCATGTATGGGTTTTTCTATTGTTCCCCATGTAATAAGGTTTTCTAATTCATTTTTTGTGTTATCATCTGCCTTTTCAATTAATTCATGTACAATGTTATTTGATGAAGTATTAGACCAGTAAGACTTTGGAAATTTAATATCATTATAGATAATATCTTTTACATAGTTTATTAC
>CAMWXG010000207.1 GCA_947178155.1 uncultured Lachnoclostridium sp. | reverse complement strand
TAGGATATCCTGTAATAATGAAATATGGCATATGTTTTTGCAGGAAAAGCTGCAAAGTGAAATTAGGAGGTAATAATGGTATATTGTAAACCACTACCTATAGGAAAAGAATTTTATAAAAAGATAATTGATGATGGATGCTATTATGTAGATAAGACATTATTTATTAAGGATTTACTTTTATCAGGAAGTGAAGTGACACTTATTACACGCCCAAGACGTTTTGGAAAGACACTTGCACTCACTACAGTACAGACATTTTTTGAAAAAGAAATATTATCAGATGGTACTATAGCAGATAACTCAAGATACTTTGAGGGCAAAAAGATAATGAGTGCAGGTGAAGAATATACATGCCATATAGGACAATATCCTGTAATATTTTTATCTTTAAAGTCAGCAAAACAACCAGATTTTAAAACGGCATATGGCAGTTTAATAAGGGAAATTATAAGGGAATTTGAACGTCATAGATATGTATTAAATAGTGATTTTATTTCAGATGAAGAAAAGAATGTATATACTTCAATTATAGGGCGTAAAGCTGGTACAGAAGATTATGCAGGATCCCTTAAAATTTTATCAGAATGTCTTGAGAAGTATCATCATAAAAAAGTAATTATTTTACTTGATGAATATGATGTACCGCTTGAAAATGCATATTTTAGTGATTTTTATAGTGAAATGGTAGGTTTTATACGTTCTCTTTTTGAATCTGCATTAAAAACAAATAACAGCCTTAAATTTGCAGTAGTTACAGGATGTCTTCGGATTAGCAGGGAAAGTATTTTTACAGGTCTTAATAATCTGAAGGTAGTGTCAATACTTGATGAAAGCTATGCAGAGAGTTTTGGGTTTGTACAGCAGGAGATTGATAGTATGCTTGATTTTTATGGGATTTCCTCAAGGACGTCAGAAGTAAAAGAATGGTATAATGGTTATTTATTTGGGGATACAGAAGTTTACAATCCGTGGAGTATGATAAATTATGTATATGATATTGTTCAACACAACACAGAATACCCAAAACCATATTGGTCAAATACATCATCAAACAGTATTGTGCGTGAATTAATACAAAAAGCAGATAATGAAACAAAAGCAGAGCTTGAAGAATTAATTATGGGAAATGCAATAGAAAAACCAATACATGAGGATATTACTTATGGTGATATATATGAGTCACAGGATAATCTCTGGAACTTTTTGTTTTTTACTGGTTATCTGAAAGCTGTTAGCAGAAGCTTTAAATCTGATACTATTTATCTTATGTTAAAACTTCCAAACAGGGAGATACGCTATATTTATAATAATAAAATAATAGATTGGTTTAAAGATAAGGTCAAAGCACTGGATTTTTCAGAGCTATATAATGCCATAGTGAAAGGAGATACAGAAGTATTTGAAAACTGCCTTAGAAATCAGCTAAATGAATGTATTAGTTTTTGGGATAGTGCTGAAAACTTTTATCATGGTTTTTTACTTGGACTATTAGGAGGTATTAAAGGTTATACAAAATCATCTAATCGTGAAAGTGGAGAAGGCAGATATGATATTGTGTTAATTCCGCATGATGAACGCAATCCGGCAGTTATTTTAGAGTTAAAAAGAGTCAAGCACTTTACGGAGATGGAAGCAGGATGTGAGCAGGCATTACAGCAAATAGAAGAAAAGCATTATGATGCAGAACTTATAGATATAGGATATCCTGTAATAATGAAATATGGCATATGTTTTTGCAGGAAAAGCTGCAAGGTAAAAGTGATGCTTTAATATTTTTAGAAAATCAAATGAAAAATTATTCAAAAATTTTAAAAAAGGGCTAAAGAATATTTCAAGGCATCCGATATATATAACAGGTAAATAATACATACCTTATATAAATACCATGACGGGTATTTGAGTATGCTTTGAAATGGATATGTACGGATTGAAGTGACAAAGCGAAAAATATCAATGTCTCATGGATGAGACTATAATTTCAAGGAGGAATAAATTATGATAGTACAGCATAATATGACAGCGCTTAACGCAAACAGACAGTTAGGCATCACAAACACAAATCTTTCTAGAACTACAGAGAAATTATCTTCTGGTTACAAAGTAAACCGTGCATCAGATGATGCAGCAGGACTTTCAATCAGTGAGAAGATGAGAGGACAGATCAGAGGTCTTCAGAGAGCTTCTTTAAATGCTCAGGATGGTCAGTCACTTATTCAGACAGCTGAAGGTGCTTTAGGTGAAATCCATTCAGTACTTCAGAGAATGAGAGAGCTTACAGTTCAGGCATCAAACGATACAAACGTTACTGCTGACCGTAAGGCTATTGCAAAAGAGGTTAGAGCTCTTACATCAGAGATTAACCGTATTGCTACACAGACAGAGTTCAATACAATGAAACTTCTTTCTGGTTCATTCAAAGGTAAAGTACTTCAGGTTGGTGCAAATTCTGGCCAGACTATTTCTATTAAGATTACAAAGATGACAGCAGGAGTACTTGGTGTAAGCACAGGAGCAGTTGCTTCTAAGATTTCTACAGCTACAGGTAAGGAAATTACAAAGCTTATCTCAATTGTAAACAGCGCTATCACAAAAGTTTCATTACAGCGTTCAGCACTTGGTGCATTACAGAACAGATTAGACCACACAATTACTAATGCTGATAATATGGCTGAGAACTTACAGGCATCAGAGAGCAAGATTCGTGATACAAATCTCGCTGACGAGATGGTTAAATACTCAGCACAGTCAATTCTCCAGCAGGCTGGTCAGTCTATGCTTGCACAGGCAAATCAGGCTACACAGGGTGTACTCTCATTGCTTGGCTAATTTTAGACAGAGTTGTATTGAGTATTATCAAAGATGGCGGAGGAGCGAGAGCTTCTCTGCTGTTTTGATTCTGTTATAATATAATAAGAAAAAAACAGGCATAAGGATAAAAATTCCATTTAAGCCTGTTTCTATATATCATAATTCTTTACGTAAATTTTCGATTTCGATAGAATTAAGGGATGTTATAGTGGTAATAAAATCAGTGTCATAGCCTGCATCAATAAGTTTCTTCACTATACTGTTGTTTTTAAGTTTAGCTTGTTCAGCTTCAAGTTTAGCTTGTTCAGCTTCAAGTTTAGCTTGTTCAGCTTCAAGTTCAGCTTTAAGTTTAGCTTGTTCAGCTTTTTGGATTTTTTGCATTGCACGTTGTTCGCCTCGCTGTTCAGCTCCTAACATAAATTGGTTGTGATCAAGTATAGCTTTTTGGCGTGCTTCATATTCTAGTCTTTTCTGCTTGTCTTGGCTGATAATTTGTAAATGCTTATATGCACCTGAAATATATTCGTTTTTACTTGCTAACATTTCAAATTCCTCCTCTTTTTCAGAATTAAAAAACTTAGACCATAATAATAGATTGTATCAATTATATCATGTTTAGATATTTTTTTATATATCATTATTAACAAACTTCAATAAGTTTTTTGGACATAATATAAGAAAACTGCTATAATTAAAGGGG
>CAMWXG010000206.1 GCA_947178155.1 uncultured Lachnoclostridium sp. | reverse complement strand
GTGCGTATAGGTATATTGATTATTATGTAATATGATGTATTTTTGCAATAAGCAGCGCAGATTTTGGATAACAAACAAGTTTATGGTCGAAGTATAGAAAAAAATAGAAGATATATATTTTTTTTCATCGTTGACAATGATATTTTAAAGTAATAGTATTATTACATGGAAATTTAAGGAAAGTTTGCTGTGATAAAAGCTTTTGGTATATTACATAATTTGTGAATGAAAAATATATGGTTGAGTAGTGACGGATTTTAATTCCCAGAAGATTATAGAACACATTATTAAGTAATAAGTAAAAGGTTAGATTAGAAAGCAGACTATGCGCTCCAGATTAAGAGCGTTATTTTTTTACTTACATGAAAATAGAAAATTAATTAAATAGCAACAACAATTGTCCGGAAGATGAAAAAATAAATTTTAACTGCTAAAGAGGATAATCTATAGTATTCGTCAAATATAGAGTAATATTATTAATATGTACTTGCTTTATTTAAGGGAGAAAATTATAAGGAGAATAGCAGGAAATACAGCAGTTCTTTGTAATTAATAGGGGGAATAGGAAAACCGGCTGTTAAAGATACTACAGTAAGTTTGAGTTTGGGAGGGTCTGAAGGATGCGTACCATAGTTGTTGATAATGAGGAGAATTCTGTAAAGTCATTTATTTATGAAGCAAAAAGTATAGATGAGATTGAAATTGTAGGTACATTTTGTGATGGAGATGATGCTGTGAATTATCTTGACAATAATGATGCTGAACTTGCGGTTATTGCTGTAAATGCGGATGGAGTAGATGGTATATTTCTTGGTCCTATAATTAAAAAAGTTGTTCCAAGTATTATGATTATATACATAACAGGTGCTGATGTATATAATGTGGAAGCCATAAAACTTAATGCTGTGGCATATCTTTTTAAGCCATATTCAACAGGACAGCTCAGAGATGCAGTAGAGTCTGCAAAGCTTTTAGCAGGTAAGCATAAGAAGGAGATTTATGCAAGGACATTTGGCAATTTTGACTTATTTGTAAATGGGAGACCAATTATGTTTAAGAGTGCAAAGGCGAAAGAGCTTTTAGCAATACTAATAGATAGGCGTGGAGGTACAGTTACAACAGATCAGATAATAGGAACACTTTGGGAGGATAGACCTAATGATGTAGCAACACAGAATTTGTGCAGCAAGATATGTAAGAAACTTATGAGTGAATTAAAAGCGTATGGCATTGAAGATATACTTATATCTTCAAGAGGTATCAAAAGGCTTGATACAGATAAATTTGAATGTGATTTATATGAATTTCTTGATGGGAAAAGAGATTTGACTGATAAATATTTTGGTGAATATATGATGCAGTATAGCTGGGCAGAATCGCGTGCGGCAGTTCTTGACAGATATTCAAATGAGCTTACTGCCGGATAAAGGAGAGCTGCATGTTTGGAAGTGTGAGAAGAATACAAAGATAGCATTCTTCTCATAAACTTAATCAAAATCTAATCCAAAATACAATATTTATATTATTAATTTAATATATTATTTGTTTGTTCTATTACTTCCTGAACATGTTCTGCGATTGATGAAACAGTATTCATAGATTCTTCAATCATCATACTCTTTTCTGTAGTTTTATTGACATTTTCTATTGAAGTCTGCACCGCTTCTAAAAGTTCAGATATTGTGTTACTGAATTTTTGTATTATTACATTTACTTCATTAATAGAAGTTTGTATAGCTTCATCATTTTCTCTTGCGGTGCTTACAGAGGCTCTTGAACTTTCAGATAGTCCACGTATATTTGAAGCAACAACAGAAAATCCTCTTCCGGCTTCACCAGCTCTTGCAGCTTCGATAGCAGCATTTAAAGATAGAAGGTTTATCTTTCCGGAAATTTTTTCAACATCTTGTGTCATGACATTATATTGTTTTACGCTGGAATTAATGTGTTCTAATGAGCCAGAAATGCTTTCATTCAATAATTTTAAGTCATTCATATATTTAACGACATTTTCCATTTCGCTGCTGCTTGATTTTCCAATATTTCGTATAGTGCCTGTTTCCTGTGTAACTTTTTCAATATTGTCTGAGAGTTTCCCAAAAATCTCTATAAGTTCATTATTCATATTTAAGACTTCGTTGTTTACAGAAGACACTTTTTGACGCTCATTTTTTATTGACTTCATCATATATTGATGACAGTTTTCTTTTTCATTGATACCCTTGGCAATAGCTATAGCCATTTCTCGGCATGATTTGAAGCCACAGGAATGGCAGTCGAAATGCTTATCCATATCAGTGTGTTTGTCAAGTTCTATATAAGCTTTTTCAATATCAGCTTCGGAAATTTTTTTAGAAGAACCTGCAAGTGATTTGTATGTACGTAGGTAATCATTAATATTAAGTTTATCGTCAAATTCAGCAAATTGTTTGTCAACACCCTTTTTAGTTGTATTTGCTTTGCGTTTCCTTCTTGCATAGCGCTCAACATCATGCATAATGTCACTCATGGAGAAGCAGTCATAGTTTACTCCGGTAGCAGGACCTCCGTTACAGCCATTTTCGCAGTTGAGTACATCAAAAACTGTTGGAAGCCAGTGTGTTTTTTCATTGCTGTAAGTTTCTAAATCCTTATATAGTTTATCAGTGCCTTCAGAAGTGACAATTTCCATTTCAGGGGAATGAATAAGAAGATTTTTCATAAGGCCGCCTGGTTTTGGATAAATTGCACCTTCTAAACCCTGATGTTCGTCAAATTCAAATTCACTAAAAACTTTTATACTTGGAAGGCTTATTTTTTCGTTCTCAAAGTATTGCCTTAAATGTTCCATTGTTACATTATAATTTATAATATTGCCAGTTTCACGAAATTCATCAATTTTAGCGATACAGGGTGAAATTGCGGCTATTTTTCCTTTAAATCCCAGGACTTTGCGTATATAGATTGCAATACACATCATTGGACTTTGTACTGGTGATAAATGTGGAAGTAGTTCAGGTTTATGGCGTTGTATATAGTTTACAACAGCGGCACATGGCTGTGAAATCAGTTTTAAATCTGGATGCTTTTCAAGATAGCGTATGTGTGCCCAAGTACATATATCGGCTCCATAGCTTACATCATATATTCCTTTTACACCTTGATTGTGAAGCCATTGAAGTACATGGCGCCAGTTACCGTCAAAAGATATTTTGATAGATGGTGCAGCAATGATAGCAATTTCTTTACCAGCATTTAAGTCAGCAAGAAATTCGTCTATATCGTCCTGAAAATAACGTGCATTATGTGAACAGGCATTAATACATGCGCCGCATTTAATGCATTTCTGGTCATCAATCTCGATTCTTAAGTTTCCGCTCTCATCAATGTGGGCTATATTGGCATCACCAGCCGGACATGCTCTTACACATGCATTGCAGCCAACACATTTTTCCTTCTTTAATCCTATAATACTCATAATTAATCATACCTTTCCTTAGATTTGCAGATTTTATACCTGTATCACAGGTTAAGTATAAAAACATTAATTATAGTATACGCAAAAATTTGAAAAACTACAAGTACAAAATCATGTAAAATGTGTGCATCTTGGCAAAAATCATACCAAAAATTCCCCAATTTGGCGTGGGTGTGAAA
>CAMWXG010000205.1 GCA_947178155.1 uncultured Lachnoclostridium sp. | reverse complement strand
CTCCTCATAACTCCTATTTAAATAAATAATTTGCAATAAGCATTTCAATCCATACACTATATTGCAAATTATATCACTTTTTTGAATTATATCAAGTTATTCCATGAATAACGCAAGATTCAAAATATCCTGCCCCTGTACACTCCAGACTGGTATAAAACTGCTGTTTTGCTGACTTTTCATTTTGTGCTCCCATCCACGCACACAACTTGGTTGCCAGTGTGTAACTTTCACGTGGATAACGGTCAACAAGCGCCTCCTTTGCAGCCCGCTCTGAATCCCCATCATATACATACGCCGTATCAAAATAATTCAATCTGGCTTCCATAAACATATCCACCATTTTCTTTGTCTGCTCAATGTCTATTTTTCCCATTCTTTTCTTCGGCAGCCTCATAAGACCAAAACCCAGTTTTGGCGTAGTTTCTCCAAAATATTGTTCCATTTTAATCTCCTTTTCATTGTTTAATTGTAAATACATAAATTGTAACATATTTATAAAACACAGTTACTATTCACGGCTACGCCACTCATAGTAACAAGCAGAGCTTTCAGCGCTGAAATGCACACATTTTGCAAAATCATGCAAAATGGCGTTGTAAAAATATAACATAAAAATTGTTGACATCAAAATAAAGCAGGCAGTATAATTAGTATAATATATGCTAAGGAGGAGACGGACATATGGATTTTAATGCTGTATACCATCGTGCAAATGACAATTACTGTTATCCACTCAATGATGAAAACTTAATTATCAATATAAAAACCGGATATGATGTGAAAGAAGTTCATATGATTCAAGGAGATCCGTTTCAGGCAGGTATTCTGGGCGGAGCAGAAGAATGGACTGGCGAAACTGTGAATATTCCGTTTAGGAAAAACCTAAGACATCAGCTCTGGTGGACAACAACAGTGACACCAGAATATAAACGGCTGAAATACTATTTTGAATTAATTACAGATACTGAAATATGGTACTATTTTGAAGATGGATTTGTAAGTGAAGAACAGATGAGACTTCCAGGCAGAAGCCGCCAGTGTTTCGTAATGCCATGGATGAATCCATGTGATATCCTTAAGACGCCGTTTTGGGTAAATAAGACAATATGGTATCAGATTTTTCCGGAACGGTTCTGTAATGGAAATCCTAACTTAAATCCTGAACATACCTTGCCATGGCGTGAAGAAGGAGAGGTTACCAATGAAGAATTTTTCGGAGGAGACCTGCAGGGTATTATCAATAAACTTGATTATCTTGTGGATTTAGGAATTTCCGGCATTTATTTAACACCAATCAATAAATCGCCTTCCTCTCATAAATATGATACAAGTGATTATACAAAAATAGATCCTCATTTTGGAACAGATGAAACCATGATACAGCTTGTAGAAGAAGCCCACCGCCGTGGAATACGTATTATGTTAGATGGTGTTTTCAACCACAGCGGAGCAGAATTTGAACCATGGCTGGATGTGCAAAAGAAAGGAAAACGTTCAGAATATTTTGACTGGTTTATTATTAATGAATGGCCGTTTGACCACTCTAAAGGTTCTGCAAAACAAAAACAGTATTATAGTTTTGCATTTTATGATTCCATGCCAAAGCTAAATACGAATAATCCTAAGGTACGTGAATATCTGATAAGTATATGCGAAAACTGGGTTGAAAAATATAATATCGATGGGCTTCGACTGGATGTTGCAAATGAAGTTTCTCATGTTTTCTGTAAAGAATTGCGTACTCGTATGAAAAATCTCAATCCTGATTTATATATTCTTGGTGAAATATGGCACGATGCTATGCCATGGCTGCGCGGTGACGAGTTTGATGCAGTAATGAACTATCCGCTGGGTGAAAGCATTAAGGATTTCTGGATTGACAAGACATTAACAGGAAGGGATTTTGAAACGACCATTAACCGCTGCTATACAGTCTATATGCAGCAGACAAATGATGTTTTATTTAACCTTCTGGATTCGCATGATACCAAGCGTCTCCGTTCTGACGTAAAAAATATGGACGAATATTTTCAACAGCTTTCAGTGCTTTTTTCAATGCCGGGAAGTCCATGCATTTTTTATGGAACAGAAATAGGTTTAGAAGGCAGTTATGATCCGGACTGCAGGCGTTGCATGCCATGGAAAAGGATAGCAGACGGGGAATTTACAGAATGTATGGAAACAGTACGTTCTTTAATTGCCCTTCGCAAAGAAGAGCCTTTAATGCGAAGCCGTAATTTCCATTTTCCAGAAAAATTTGACAATCCAAGAGTAATTGATTTTATTAAAGTAGAAAATGAAAACAATTATGTTGAAGTGATTTTGAATTGTTCTGATGAAGCAGTCTTTATCCCACAGGAAGGTGATATCCGCTTTATGCGCCACTACGATAAAGATTTTTTAGCACCAAATGGAATTTTAATCCGAAAAATTCAGAAATAAATATTATATTTATTTAAACGTTACTCTTTGCCACCGGGTAAAGAGATTATACGTCAGATTTTCTATCGTTAGGTCGCAGAAGATAGAAATTCTGGCGTTTTTTGTACATTAAGGAGATAATATATGAAAGAAAAAACACTTTTAAAAGAATTTATTAAATATGTTGCATTAAACATATGTGGTATGATTGGTTTATCCTGCTATATACTTGCTGATACCTTTTTTATTTCAAAAGGCTTAGGTACAAATGGCTTAACTGCACTTAATTTAGCCATTCCAGTATACAGTTTTGTACATGGAAGCGGTTTAATGTTTGGAATGGGCGGAGCAGCAAAATATTCTATTTATAAAGGACAAATAAAATTTAAAGATGCCGACAAAGTATACTCAAATACCATATGTGTAATGGCTGTATCTGCTGCTACTTTTATGGTAACAGGGATTTTTTTCTCTGGAAAACTGACATCATTTTTAGGAGCTGATAAAGAGATTTTTACAATGACAAAGACATATCTGCAGGTTATTCTTTTTTTTGCACCAGCATTTATATTCAACGACAGCCTGCTTTGTTTTGTAAGAAATGATGGAAATCCTAAATTATCTATGACCGCTATGCTGACTGGAAGTTTTTCTAATATTGTACTGGATTATTTATTTATATTTCCTCTTAATATGGGAATATTTGGGGCAGTTCTTGCAACAGGCCTTGCTCCTGTCATTAGTTTATGCATTTTATCAAGACACTGGATTTCAAAACAAAATCAATTTCATTTCGTGGGAATAAAATTGTCTCCAAAATTGACAGGAAATATCATTTCATTAGGTATTCCTTCACTAATTACAGAAGCAGCTTCCGGAATAGTCATGATAGTTTTCAATGCTGTTATTTTAAAACTGCAGGGAAATATTGGTGTTGCAGCTTATGGTGTAGTAGCTAATTTATCACTTGTTGTTGCATCAATTTACACAGGAATAGCACAGGGAACACAACCTCTTTTAAGCAGATTTTATGGACATGGAGATAATAAAAGCACAAAACAAATTCTGAAATATGCAGTAAAATCAATGCTGCTTATTTCAATTTTTATCTATGTATCTTTTTTATTAACAGCTAATCCTGTTGTTGAAATTTTTAACAGGGAACAAAATATACAGTTACAGCAAATAGCTCAAATCGGCTTAAAATTATAT
>CAMWXG010000204.1 GCA_947178155.1 uncultured Lachnoclostridium sp. | reverse complement strand
ACAATATACTATATGGTAGAGAATCTTCGCTCAAAATACCCATATGTAGTAGAAAATATTGTACCAGATGTGATTTCTTATTCAAAATTGCGTCAGGTTATCATTTATCTATTAAAAGATTATAAATGTAAAGTAAATCCACTGATATTAATTATTGAATCCATTGAACATCATTCTGAAATAAAAGATTTTAGACAACTTGCAGAGAAAGTTAAAGACGATATAACTATATGAATATGCAAATATGTTATTTAAAGATATAGTGGAAGCATATTTGCTAAATATCTTTTCTAAAATATTGCCAACAATTACCAAAGCCATTGTGCTTAAATCACACAATGGCTTTAATTCATTTCTTTTTCAATGCTTTTAATTGCGAAGTCTAAACTTACCTAAAAGCTCTTTCATTAAAGATGCCTGATTTGACAAATCTACACTTGTTGCAGCAAATTCCTCACTTGTTGCAGAATTTGTTTGTACTACACATGAAATCTCACTAATTCCCTTTGTTACCTGTTCTATTGATTCAGACTCTTCTTCAGTTGCTTGTGTAATTAGATAGACAGATTCCAATACATCATTAGATATCTCAACTGTTTTTGCCAGTGAATCTGATACACTTCTTACAATACCGCTGCCTTCATTAACAGTATGTATTGAGTGTTCAATAAGATCTTTGGTTGCCTTTGCTGCTTCATCTGATTTAGCAGCCAGACCACGAACTTCTTCTGCTACCACAGCAAAGCCCTTTCCCACTTCACCAGCACGACTTGCTTCCACAGCTGCATTTAATGCTAATATATTTGTCTGAAATGCAATATTTTCAATTGTAGCAATAATTTTACCAATTTCATTTGAAGAATCTGATATTTTCTCCATTGCCAATACCATATCCTCCATAAGTTTAACACTCTCTTCAACCTGACTTCCTGCAAGTTTGGACTGCTTACTTGCCTGCTCACTGTTATCAGCATTATTTTTAGAGTTCTTGGAAATCCCTGATATTGTAGCAGCAAGCTGTTCCACAGAACTTGCCTGTTCAGTAGCTCCCTGTGCCAATGACTGTGAGCCGTTTGAAAGCTGCATCGCTTCGCCAGCCACCTGGTTGGCACTATACATAATCTGGCCAAGCGTATTACTTAAATTGCCATTAATAGTACGAAGTGATTTTAATATGCTGCTTAACTCTCCTACGTATATGCTCTCGTCCTTTGTATCAATATCAAAATTACCATTTGCCATTTCCTCTAACATATTGCACTCGTCACCAATAACCTCAGACAACACATGCTGGCTTGTTCTCAAAGCATCACACATACCACCAAGCTCACTGCGGCTACTGTATTTCACAGGGATATCAAGTTTTCCCATGCTAAAGCCTTTAAGTGCAACACTAACCTGTTTTACTGGTCTAGTAATGCTGGCAATAATATTTAAAGCCATAAATATTACAAAACATGTAGCTACAGCTGCAGCAGCTATCATTATAATCTTGGCATTTTGACTTTCTCTCTGCTGATTTGCAATAATTCTACTCTGTTCGTCTGTAAGATTATTAGATATACTCTGTACTATAACAATCATATTATTTAGCTTTGGTGTACAATTGTTCTTAATCAGCCTTATAGCTGTCTGCTGATCCCCTGATTTAACTGCGCTAATAATATCTGGTACTTCACCATACCATTCACTTACAGCATCAATATATTCATCTAGCTTACCATCAGATAAAGGATAAATTTCCTTAATCTCTCTAATAATTAAATCAAGATTTGCCAGAGCCTCGTCTATATTGGCCTCAAGAGTCTCATTATCCTTGCTTGATGGGTCTAATGCCATATCCCTCACATTTCTTGCAGCATTGTTGGTATAAATACGGCATTCTAAAATTAATTCATTTGCCTTTACCTGACTGTTAATAATACTGGCATATGTATCACTTTGATAGTCTATTATAAGCAACATCACAATAATTATGGAAACGGAAAGAATAGTAGTAATTCCGAATCCCAGAGCCAGGCTCACCTTAACTTTCATATTTTTAAACATAAATATCCTCCTGTAAGTTTTTATTCTCCATATATTAATCATACAATTAAATCACATTTTTTTCAATGAAAATATAAAATAATTTCATGGTATTTTTATGGTAATTATAAAAATGTATACATATGAATATATTTATCGCAAAAAAGATTTCTGGATACATTACATTTTCACAAAACTTTTTAGTGCCTTCTTTATTAACACAGTAAGCCCCTATGGCTTCTGTTATCCACTGTGCATACTGCTTTTTAAATACACTACAATTTATTAAATGTACTAAAATTGCACTTACTTAACTCATATAAAAAAGTACTAATTATAATTGGATTACCTAACTTATCATTTTTATATGTTTGATTATCAAGCTGTCTTATACGCTGAAATCCTAACCTTTCTAAAAGCTTCCATGATGATATATTTTGCACATCGCAATCTCCATAGATTGCATTAATATCTGTTGTTTTAAACAAATAACAAATCAGCGCTTTACCAGCTTCTGTTGCATAACCATTTCCATAATATTTTGGATTAAAATCATAATCTATACAATGATGTCCCGCATCATCTACCCAATAGCCTATACTGCCTATAACAATTTGTTCTGATTTTAGTTCGACAACAAGTCGGTTATCCATATCTTTCCACTCATTAATAATATTTTCCACTTGTTCTTCTGACATTGGATAAAAATCTTCATATTTACTAACTGCTTCATCAGTAAAATACTTTTTAATATCCTCAAAATCTGTTATTTTATAATTTCTCAAAAACAATCTTGCTGTTTCTATATATATCATCCATTCCTCCTAGAGCGTGTTTTTTAACTTCTGTTTTGGATATCCAGATACTATTTTTTTATATTATAAGCATAAATCCATCATCTGTTCATATAAATTTTCTCTAATTCTTCATCTGTCAGAAAATGACACCAAAACCCATATTGAGGCTCCACAAAATCATACTGCAATGATTTACCAAAGTCTTTATCATTAACAAGCGTTAATATTGGTTTATTTTCACCAATTACCCGATATATTCCATATTTGCATAACATTCCATGAAAGTCTATAATCATTCTTTTCCTCACACTGTCTATTTATCATATACCATATGTGTAATCATACCAAATATTATACTACACTTTCACTAATCTTGCAAACAGGCTTGACAAATTCTGCTCATATTAATACCAGTTGGTGATTATTTCTGTGGAACAAACCATATCCTTCCAGCATGCCTTATGCATTCTTTCCAACAAACGCCAATGTACTATATACAAATAAATCTTTGGCTATCTCATGAAGCTCATACTCTTTATCCTCAGCTGTTTTTTGATTTCGCTACAAAACTAATTGAAAAACCGTCTTTTGCATTCTTAAAATGGTTTGTTTTACATATAACAATTTCATATTCTCTACCTTCCTAATATAATATATACAAAAAACGAGATTAAAACAAGTTTTTTGTTCTAATCTCATTCAAAATGCATGCTTTAAATAATGCAAATAACCGTTACTATTCACAGCTGATTAAATTCGAGGATTTTGGCATGATTTATGCCAAAAATACAAGTTTTGCGGCGCCATTTTGCATGATTTTTCGCAAAATGTGTGCATT
>CAMWXG010000203.1 GCA_947178155.1 uncultured Lachnoclostridium sp. | reverse complement strand
GGGTATAGTTATGATTAAAGTAGGAATTATTGGCTCTACCGGATATGCAGGACAGGAGCTTGTAAGAATACTTATGCAGCATACAGAGACAGAAATTGTATGGTTTGGTTCTGTTTCATATGTAGACAAAAGGTATAGTGAAGTTTTTGGCAATATGTTTCAGATTGTAGATGATATATGCAAGGGTGAGAATATTGAGGAACTTGCAGATAAAGCAGATGTAATTTTTACTGCCACACCTCAGGGATTATGTTCTTCGCTTGTAAATGAAAATATTTTAAGTAAGACAAAATTTATTGATCTTAGTGCAGATTTCCGTATTAAAGATGTTTCTAAATATGAGGATTGGTACAATATAACACATAAAAGCCCCGAATTTATTAAAGAGGCTGTATATGGACTGTGTGAAGTCAACCGAAAAGATATAAAAGATGCGAGGCTTATTGCAAACCCTGGCTGTTTTCCAACATGCTCTGTATTGTCAATATATCCTTTGGCAAAGGAAGGGATTATTGATATGAGCACAGTTATTGTAGATGCTAAGTCAGGTACATCAGGTGCCGGACGAGGTGCTAAAATTGCAAATCTTTATTGTGAAGTAAATGAAAGCATTAAGCCTTATGGAGTTGGGACACATCGTCATACTCCTGAAATAGAGGACCAGTTGTCATATGCATCAGGAGAAGATGTACTTATTAATTTTACACCACACCTTGTGCCTATGAATAGAGGCATACTTGCTACATCATACGCTTCTCTTAAAGAAAAGCTTACTTATAAAGATATAAGGGATGTTTATGATAAGTATTATAAGGATGAGTATTTTATACGTGTACTTGATGAAAATGTATATCCTGAAACACGCTGGGTAGAAGGCAGCAATTTCGTTGATGTGAATTTTAAGATAGATGAGCGTACAGGTCGCATAATTATGATTGGAGCTATTGATAATGTAGTGAAGGGAGCAGCAGGACAGGCAGTTCAAAATATGAATATAATGTTTGGGCTTGATGAAAAGACAGGGCTGAAAATGATACCACTTTTTCCATAAAGATATATATTTTCTTACTCTAAAAAATATCAGATAAGTTATATTATTAAAGAAAAGAAATGAGGGAAGTTATGAGTATTGAAGAAAAAAAGGATTATATTGATAAAATTACTGAAAAGGCAGAAACTCTTATAGAGGCACTTCCATATATACGGGATTTTAGCAATAAAAAGGTTGTTGTAAAATATGGCGGCAGTGCTATGCTTGATAAGCAGCTTGAGGAAAGTGTTATAAAAGATGTTGCGTTGCTTAAGCTTATAGGCATGCAGCCTATTATTGTACATGGAGGCGGCAAGGATATAAATAAGTGGCTTGACAAGGTAGGAAAGGAAAGTGAATTTGTAGGTGGACTTCGAGTTACTGATATGGATACTATGGAAATTGCTGAAATGGTTTTAAATCGTGTTAATAAAAACTTAGTACAAATGGTCCAGCGTATTGGGGTTAAAGCCATAGGTATCTGCGGAAAAGACGGAGGTATGCTTAAGGTTGAAAGGAAAATGCCTGCGGGACAAGATATAGGCTTTGTAGGTGATATTAAATCTGTTGATACAGAAGTTATTGACACTTTACTTGAAAATGATTTTATTCCAATTATTGCACCTATTGGAATGGATGATAATGGCAATACCTATAATATTAATGCAGACGACGCAGCATGTGCGATAGCAGGAGCTATTTATGCAGAAAAGCTTGCATTTTTAACAGATGTTGAAGGTGTTTATATGAATCCGGATGATAAGAGTTCACTTATTTCTATTCTTGACCTTAACGAAGCAAATAAGCTTATTGAGGGAGGTGTAATAAGAGGAGGTATGCTTCCAAAGGTGACAAACTGTATAAATGCAGTAAATGCAGGTGTAAACAGAGTGCATATTTTAGATGGAAGGCTGGAGCATTGTTTGCTGCTTGAGTTCTTTACTAAAAAGGGTATTGGAACTGCAATTATAGGAGATGACAGCGGACGCTATTTTAATGAAAATTGATTTTAGCAAGGAGTGATAAAGATGGATTTACAGGAAGCAGATAAGCATTTTATACATACTTATAACAGAAATGTGATTTTTACAAAAGGTGAGGGAGTGTATCTTTTTGATGATAAAGGCAATAAGTATCTTGATATGGGAGCAGGTATTGCCGTTTCGGCACTTGGATACAGCAATGATGAATTTAAGCAGGCACTTAAAGACCAGATTGACGACTTGATTCATGTTTCAAATCTTTACTATACTATGCCTGCTATAAAAGCTTCTAAGTATATTTCAGATGCAACAGGGCTTGACAAGGTATTTTTTACTAACAGTGGTACAGAAGCAATAGAAGGAGCTATTAAGCTTGCCAGAAAATATGCATATCTTAAGAATAAAGACAGCAGAGGTGAAATTATTGCAATGAATCACTCTTTTCATGGACGGAGTATGGGGGCTCTTTCTGTTACAGGGACAAAGCATTACCGTGAGCCTTTTGAGCCATTAATTGGCGGAGTGAAATTTGCAGAGTATAATGATATTGAAAGTGTAAAGGCACTTGTTACTGATGATACATGTGCCATTATTCTTGAAACACTTCAGGGAGAAGGAGGCATTCATCCGGCAGATAATGAGTTTATAACTGGTTTAAGAAAGTTGTGTGATGATAATGATATACTTCTTATACTTGACGAAATACAATGCGGTATGGGGCGTACTGGAAAAATATTTACATACAAATATTATGGTATTATGCCTGATATTCTCACATGTGCTAAAGCGCTTGGCTGTGGAGTGCCTGTTGGTGCATTTGTGGCAAGTAAAAAGATAGCTGATGCAATGATACCAGGTGACCATGGTACAACATATGGTGGCAATCCGCTTGCTACAGCAGCAATATGCAAGGTGTTTGAAATATATGAAAAAGAAGGGATATTAAATCATGTAAATGAAATAGCATCGTATCTTGTTAAAAGGCTTGGAGAGTTAAAGGAAAGACATAAAGATATTATAAAAGATATACGTGGACTCGGACTTATGCAGGGAATGGAAATATCTGTTTCTGCAGCGGATATAGTAGCAGATGCATTAAAAAAAGGCTTGATTCTTATTTCAGCAGGAACAAATGTTATAAGATTTGTTCCGCCACTTATAATTGAAAAAGAGCATGTTGACAGGATGTATGAAATATTAGATGGGATTTTGTAGTTCTGTTTATGTTATTTTTCAGACATGCTATTTGCTAAAAATACAAGTTTTATAGCGCCATTTTGTGCTTATTTTGCACAAAATGTGTGCGCTTTAGCTCCGGAAGGTATTATTTATTACTATTCACAGCCGAGTCGTGAATAGTAGCAGTTTTCCAAAATTAGCCTATTGACATATTACTGCATTTAGTGTATCATGATTAATGTATTTAAGAGTTAACGCTATGCACGAGTGGCTCAGTGGTGGAGTATCGCCTTGCCAAGGCGAGGGTCGCGGGTTCGAATCCCGTCTCGTGCTTTTTGTGTGTCAGAAAAGTTTATTGCAACATGATGATGTATTGAAAAATTGCAGAGCGTTTTGTTATACAGGCATGAATACTTATCTTGTAAGCATTTATGCCATTTTTTACTTTATAGGAAATTTTTTGTAAGCTCATCATGAGTTATGGAGCATAATATTCTTTTTTTCTTGCATAACATGTAAAATTATTATATACTATAAGGGATTGAAAAAATACATATACTAA
>CAMWXG010000202.1 GCA_947178155.1 uncultured Lachnoclostridium sp. | reverse complement strand
TGCAATAGCAAGAGTCTCATGTGCTTCCTGTGATATAGAACCATATGACATTGCGCCTGTCTTAAAACGCTTTACAATCTCGTCAACACTTTCAACTTCATCTATAGGAATACCTTTTGCAGGATAATTAAAATCAAGCATACTTCTAAGATTCATCTGACTTTCTTTTTCATCAACCGTCTTTGAATACTGCTTAAACATTTCATAATTGTCAGTCCATGTTGACTGCTGCAAAAGATGAATTGTTTCAGGATTATACAAATGCTCCTCTTTATTTCCTCGTGCCTTATGCTGTCCTCTGCTTTCAAGTGTCAAATCAACTGACAGTTCAAGCGGATCAAATGCTGTAGAATGAAGCGCATCAACCTGTTTCTGAATATCCTCAAGTGTAAGGCTTCCAACACAATATTTTGTATCTGTAAAATATTCTTCAATAACATCACTTGAAATACCAATCGCCTCAAAAATCTTTGAACCCTGATATGACTGTATAGTTGAAATTCCCATTTTAGATGTAATCTTTACTATACCATGAAGTATCGCTGCATCATAATCATCAACTGCCGCATAATAATCCTTGTCAAGCATGCCATTATCAATAAGTTCTTTAATAGTACTGTGTGCAAGATAAGGATTAATTGCACATGCGCCATACCCTAAGATTGTAGCAAAATGATGTACTTCTCTTGGCTCTGCCGATTCAAGAATCATAGCAACACTGGTTCTTTTCTTAGTTGTAACAAGATGGCTCTGCATTGCTGCAACTGCAAGAAGTGAAGGAATTGCAACATGGTTTTCATCAACACCTCTGTCTGTAAGTATTAAAATATTTGCTCCATCTTTATATGCTCGGTCTGCTTCAAGGCATAAACGGTCAAGTGCCTTTTTAAGCGAAGTATTCTTATAATAAGTAATAGGAATTTCTTCACATTTAAAGCCGGATTTATCCATATTTTTAATCTTTATAAGGTCTGTATCTGTAAGAATTGGATTGCAAATCCTAAGCACCTTACAATTCTCTGCCTTTTCCTCAAGCAGATTTCCGTCCTCACCAATATAAACACTTGTAGAAGTAACAATCTCTTCACGTATCGCATCAATAGGAGGATTTGTCACCTGAGCAAATAACTGTTTAAAGTAATTAAACAATGGCTGTGGCTGATTCGACAGCATAGGAAGCGGCGAATCCGTTCCCATTGCACCAATAGGCTCTGCACCATTTTGTGCCATTGGAAGTATAGAAGTCTTGTATTCCTCAAATGTATATCCAAATGCCTTCTGAAGCCTTGCCCTCTCTTCATCTGTAAACTCTATAACCTTTTTATTAGGTATGCGAAGCTCTTTCAGAGTAATAAGATTGCTGTTTAGCCATTCACCATAAGGATTTCTCATTGCATATGTTTCTTTAAGTACATCATCAGCAATAAGTTCACCCTTAACAGTATCTACAAGAAGCATACGCCCAGGTCTTAACCTGTCTTTTTTTACAATCTTTTCAGGTGGTATCTCAAATACGCCCACCTCTGAAGAAAGAATAAGCTGATCATCAGTAGTAATATAATAACGTGATGGTCTAAGCCCGTTTCTGTCAAGTACAGCACCCATTATATCCCCATCAGAAAAAAGTATTGACGCCGGACCGTCCCATGGTTCCATCATAGTTGCATAATATTGATAAAAATCCCGTTTCTTCTGGCTTATGCTCATATCATTTTCCCATGGTTCAGGAATAGTAATCATAACAGCAAGCGGAAGCTCCATACCACTCATTACAAGAAACTCTAAAGTATTGTCAAGTCTTGCAGAATCAGAACCATTTGGATTAACAACAGGCAGTACCTTGTGAAAATCGCCTGAAAGATATGGCGTTTCCATCGTTTCTTCACGTGCAAGCATTTTATCAGCATTTCCAACAATAGTATTAATCTCACCATTATGCACAATAAACCTGTTAGGATGTGCCCTCATCCAACTTGGATTAGTATTTGTACTAAATCTTGAATGTACAATCGCTATGGCAGACACATAATCCTTATCCTGCAAATCCCTAAAAAACAGGCGGAGCTGCCCTACAAGAAACATTCCTTTATATACAATAGTACGGCTTGAAAAAGATACAACGTATGTATCATCATTACTCTGCTCAAATACGCGTCTGGCAACATATAATTTTCTGTCAAAATCAAGACCTTTATTAACATCTTCAGGACGTTTAACGAATGCCTGCATAATACATGGCATACATTCAAGCGCCTTATTGCCCAGAATATCAGGTATAATAGGAACTTCTCTCCAGCCTAAAAATTCAAGTCCCTCCTTAGCAACAATAACCTCAAACATTTTTTTTGCTCTGTTTCTTTCAAGCTCATTCTGTGGAAAAAAGAACATACCAATACCATAATCACGTTCTTCACCAATATCAAAGCCAAGCTGCAGACAAGCTTTCTTAAAAAAATTATGCGATATCTGAAGAAGTATTCCAACACCATCCCCAGTCTTACCCTCTGCATCTTTGCCGGCACGATGTTCAAGCTTCTCTACAATATCAAGCGCACCAGAAACAGTGTCATGTGTCTTATTGCCTTTAATATTAACAATAGCACCAATACCACAATTATCATGCTCAAAACGCGGATCATAAAGACCTCTTCTCTCATGGTCAATAGCCTTAGAAGCATCTTTAATTACATTTGGTTTGCAAGCTTCATTAATCGTCATGTTTATCCTCCATTCTTGTGTACACTTTATAAGTTCAACCATGCTTAACAATATAATTCCAACAAATCTTACACTTTTCAGCAAAGACTGACCATGTACACAGCCTAAATTCATAAGACTTACAACTTATCTGAATATTTTTATATCTTTCGTACAAAAAAGGGGTACAGCAAATAAATGCTGAACCCCTTTGTTCATCAACTTGGAATATTATATAACAATATCTTAAAAAAAGCAAGATGATTTTTTTAATTTACTTTAATTAACTTTAAATTTATGCATGCTATTTTGGTGTTACCTTTCACACCTTGCCCAAAATACAAGTTTTACAGCGTCATTTTGTATGATTTTTTATTAAAATAATAGAAAATGAATAATTAAGACTAGCCGTTACGCTAACGACTTGGTACAATAGAAATATCAAAACATTGCAATATCAAACTGAATAAAACAATCCTTTAGGAACAATACCCCGCTAATTGATAACAAGCAAATGTAATATATAACCAAATACAATAACCAAGAAAGGAAGTATTGCTATGCCATCAGCATTAGTCCATGAAAAACTCTATACTATTAATGATATCTATTCACTGCCAGATGGTAAGCATACAGAATTAATAGATGGTCAAATTTACAACATGGCACCTCCAAGCACCAAACACCAGAGAATATTATCATTCTTACATTTGGAGATCGGAAATTATATCCGCGCCAACAAAGAAACATGTGAGGTATTTCCCGCTCCATTTGCTGTGTTTCTCTTTGCAGATGATTCAAAATACTTAGAGCCGGATATCTCTGTAATTTGTTATAAGAATAAACTTAATGCTCATGGGTGCAATGGTGCTCCAGACTGGATTATAGAAATTGTTTCACCTAGTGTATAGCCATTAAATTTATAATGCTAAATATATAAAAAATGCAAGCTCTGGTGCCTTTCACTGAAATAATTTACAGTGCAAATTATTGACTGACTGCCACCATGTTATAATCAATTTCCTATTAGAAAAAATACATTTTCCCACCCAAAACTTTATTT
>CAMWXG010000201.1 GCA_947178155.1 uncultured Lachnoclostridium sp. | reverse complement strand
GAATATATTTTTGGTACTGACAGCGATAATCAGGGATACAACACCAGAAAGTAAAATCACTATAAACTCGCGTCCCTTGCATACTTCAAATAAGATACCATAAAAAGCATTTCCAAGTGGCTGGGCACATGTGGAAACTGTAATGATAACAGCGATTACCTTTCCAATTAAATTTTGAGGTGTTTCTGTTTGAACAAAAGACATCATCTGTACAGTAAAAACTGTTGAGTAAACCATTATAATAAAGCAGCATATAGTCATAACAATATAATTTGCCAGACCTGACGAAAAAAACAGCAATGATACACCCATAGGAAAAACACATATCGCACAAGTTATAATCAGATTTCCTGATTTTTGTATGGTAAGCTTATTTGCAAAAATTCCTGCTCCAATACCGCCTGTCAGACCTCCCGCTGCCAATGCCCCCTCTGCAAAACCATAAAGTTTATTTGCCAGAGCAGAATCTAAGTCTAATACTTCAGTTACCATATAAGGAAGGCTGACAATAATCATAGATGACAAAAATAAATTGATTCCACATATTACAAGCAGTCCTTTTCCAATAGCAGGTTTTTCTTTCTTGATAAAGATAATACTTTCTGTAAAATCTTTTTTCATTATTTTCCACATACTGCCAGAAGATTTCTGTTTTACAAAAGGTATTTTAATAAAAAGCTCCATAATGGCGGATAGAATGAAGCATATAATACAAATCCATAGCACAGGTTCTAATCCGTATGCACTGTATAAAACTCCTCCAAGTACAGGTCCTGTTAAAGAAGCGAATGAACTTATTGTGTTAATAACGGAATTGGCTGCCATAAAATTATCCTGACTGACAAGTACAGGTACACTTGCCTGCACAGAGGGCTGATATGCACCTGCAATGCCATATAATAACATCATAGTACCAGTCAGCAGAATAACAAGATTCATTTCACCCATAAGCAGAGAAAAAGCTATAATAACTGATGCTGTAAAAAAATCCAATATTACCATAATATTTCGTTTGTTTACCCTGTCTGCAACAATTCCACCAATAGGTGAAAGCAGGATTGCCGGAATAAACGCACAGGCTGTAACCATTCCATAAAGTGCAGAGGAACCTGTTTGGTTCAGAAGATACAGTGGCAGAGCAAATCTTATTGTAGCGTTGCCAAACAGCGAAATAATCTGACCAATAACAACCAGTGTAAAATCTTTAGAAAATAATTTTTGTGTCATACTTTAAACCTCCATTTTTTCGATTCCATTTGCAAGAATATGATACATAACACCCACAGCCATAATAAAAAATACAATCATAATCATCATCACCAAAACAATATTACGTGGAGAGAATACAATAAAATTTGTTACAAAACATACAATAAGCACTGAACATATAATTGTTGCTATTGTAGAATGCTTTTTTAAGCCAACCGTAGCAGAAATAATTCCAAGTGCAGAAGATAAGATACCCATAAGAAAACTGGTGAGCAGTATTGAAGGAATAAAGTATCTTGTAGTCAATTGAGGAACTATATTAAATATTTTTGACGTAATATACATTACTCCCATAACTGACATATTGCTGACAAATGCAAAAATAATGGTAATGCAGCAAACAATCATACATTTCGTGTTAAGGATTTTCCTTCGACTAATCGGATAGGAAAAGAGAACAACTATATTTTTTCCACAATATTCACTGACAATTACCTTTGCTGCAATAACTGCTGAAAAAATACCAAAACAGGCAAAGGCTATGGCAGTATTAAGTGCCAGCAATCCGTTCCAGTCTGCAAATAGCTCTATTTCTTCGCCCATATTGCCCAAAAACAGATATAGCATTCCAAGTGCCAGCAAACTAACAAAAATTCCAAGTGCTGCCCATAAATAAACAGATAGTTGTATTTTCATTGTTTCAATTTTATATAAATTCATGTTTTTATTCTCCTTTCATAAAACCAACAACATAATTTTCAAAATTTTCACCACATTCTGATATCTTTTCGGCTACGGAAAACTCTAGTTTGATATAACCATCAGAAAGAATACCTATCCGGTCTGCTGTCTGCCTTATTTCACCGATAATATGACTTGATAGTAAAATAGACATGCCTCTATCTGCCAGTTTTCTCAAAAGTTTTCGTATTTCTACAATAGCAATCGGATCAAGCCCATTTAATGGTTCATCCAAAATTAGCAGCTTAGGGCTGTGAATAATTGCTCTTGCTAATCCAAGCCTTTGCCTCATGCCCAAAGAATACTGTGAAATCGGTTTTTCTCCTACATTGTCAAGTCCTACCAAATGTAATGTTTCTGATATATCAGCCTTTTTCTGCATTAGCATAAGGTGCATGGTAAGAATCTCATTTGCGTTTAAATGTTCATAAAATACAGGATTTTCTATCATACTTCCAATACTTGACAAATATTGAAGATTATTGCTCACATCATTACCCAAAACTGTGATACTTCCCATGTCTATTTTCTGCAATCCAAGAATCATTTTCATCAAAGTTGTTTTTCCAGCACCATTGATGCCTAAAAGCCCGTAAATTTCTCTCTCGAAAATTTTAAAACTGCAATGGTTTATTATTAGTGATAAACCATAACTTTTTTCCACAGAGTTCACATTAACAATTGTATTCATACTTTCTCCTTTCAATACCGCATTGCGGTATGTATTTATTTTTAAATATATCTGCCTATTTTGCAGGGCAGATTATTATCGGTTCTTCTGATATATGGATGTTAGTTCCTGTAATCGTTCTAATAATTCTTCATCTACAATATCCAGACCAAAACTTTGCATCATCTGTTGGAATAACATAAATTTTCGACAGGATGTTGTGATATCATCGTCAAATATCATTGGATTCATCCAGATATTTGCGACAAGCAAGATAAGCTCTGCAAGTTCTGCCGGATAGTCTGTCTGAATCGAACCATCTGAAATCCCCTGTTTAATAATTGGCAGAATATAATCTGGTACAGCTTCGTCCATTGTTTCACGAAAGATACTAAACATCAGTCTTGGGTTATTACTCAAGTCCGGGGCTACTGTAAACATATCATCCTGAACAGGACGGAGTATAGATTCCTTAAAAATAGTTTTTAATTTCTCCTTTCCGGTCAAATCAGTACGGTCACGAATTACAGCAAGCATTTTATTTGATTCTTCTGTCATCCTATCCGTAACTGCAACCAAAATATCCTCTTTTGACTTAAAATGATGATAAATTGCTCCCTTACTAAGTCCTCCCAATTGGTCAATGATGTCTTGAATGGAAGTATGTTCATAACCTTTTTCCATAAATAATTGAAACGCAACATCTAATATTAAATTAACTGTCTGTTCTGGATGTTTATTTCTTGACATTGCTTTTTCACCTCCAAACATACTAATAGTATGTTTATGTTAGCATACTGGTGGTATGTTTGTCAAGTATATAATATTTTTTTGGCTTTTAAATTATTATATTTTGGTCATGCAAAGGCAGATATGAATGTTTAGAATGATAAAGCATTTTTGATACAGTTAAATTTGTAGTATTTGCCATTTATTGGTTATACAAGGTTTTTGAATGTACTGGCAGTCTTTAACAAGACATAAGAAGAACATGGGTAAAACAAGAAATTTATCGACTTTATTTTGCGATTAAACACGCTCTAATATTATTTGAATTAACTTTAATTGAAATTAAAGCTTCTTATGCCACACTCTATATGGTAACTTAATAATATCAAAATATATTATCAGGAGGAAACACAGATGAATAGACATATAACAGTACAATTAATAGAGGAATACAAAAAGTATTTATATA
>CAMWXG010000200.1 GCA_947178155.1 uncultured Lachnoclostridium sp. | reverse complement strand
TACGTGCAAGCACGACGAGTTTGACTATTTTCTAAAACCAGCCGTGAATAGTAACATTTTGTTCCAAATGATGCTAAATATGCTGTTAAACTCATATTTTGAAAAAGAATTCAAAGATTTTTAAAATCCTTAAATTTGGTTGAGGTGTTAAAAACAATTGATAATTTTATATTATCTTTTATTAAACACATCATCCAACATTTCCATCAAAGTTTTCATATCAATTGGTTTTGCTATATGTCCATCCATTCCACTTCTCAGAGCTGCTTGCTTATCCTCTTCAAAAGCATTAGCAGTCATAGCTAAAATAGGAATAGATGCCAACTCTTTATTCTTAAGCTTTCTGATTGCCTTGGTTGCCTCATATCCATTCATCTCTGGCATCTGAACATCCATTAAAACAACCTGATAATGTCCTGGTTCAGAAGTTTGTAACATATCCACAGCAATTTGACCATTTGATGCAACTTCTACAGAAAATCCTGCTTCCTCTAAAATTGCAACTGCTATTTCCTGATTCAGTTCATTGTCTTCTGCAAGTAAAATACGACCTGTACGAAGCGGTTTTTTATCTGCATTGTCTGTATTATTTTTATTATCTGAATTAATTATAGAATAAAGGCATCCATGCAGTTCTGAGAAAAACAGTGGTTTGCTACAAAATGTAGTTACACCTGCCTCTTTCGCCTCTTCTTCAATATCAGCCCAGTCGTATGCAGTCAAAACAATAATTGGTACATCTTTTCCTGTTTCTTGTCGAATTCTTCTAGCAACCTCAACACCATTCATATCCGGCAAAAGCCAATCAATAATATATACAAAATATTGGTCATCACGCATAACTGACTGACGTGTGCGCAAAACAGCTTCTTTTCCGGACAGTGTCCACTCTGCTCGCATACCAATCTGTTGCAGCATACATGACACATTGTCACATGTATTAAAATCATCATCTACAACCAATGCGCGCAATCCATTTAATTCTGGTATTGTTTGTGGTTCTTTCTTTCCACCGCTTAAACGAAGAGGGAGTGAAACTATACATTCTGTCCCAACATTATGTTTGCTCTTTACCTCAATTGTACCATTCATCATATCTACAATATTTTTGGTAATTGCCATTCCAAGTCCTGTTCCCTGAATACCACTGATGGTGGAATTGCGTTCTCTTTCAAAAGGTTCAAAAATGTGAGATACAAATTCCTCACTCATACCAATACCAGTATCCTTTATGTGGAACTCATAATTTGCGTAACCTGCAGGAGCACCACTCTTTTCGACCACTTTCATACTGACTGTGCCGCCTGCACTTGTGTATTTCACAGCATTACTCAGCAGATTCAAAAGCACTTGATTCAGACGTAGCCTGTCACAACAGATTTCCTCATTATGAATGTCAACTGCATCCATATATAAATCCAACTGTTTCGCATGAATATCAGCCTGAATAATATTGCGCAGTTCATGCATAACATCAGGCAGACTACATGGTTCTTCTTCCAAATGAATTTTTCCGCTTTCGATATGACTCATGTCCAAAACATCGTTAATCAAACTTAATAAATGATTTCCCGATGTCATGATTTTTTTAAGATATTCTTCTACTTGCTCTTTGCGGTCAATATGTGTAATTGCCAATGCAGTAAAACCAATGATGGCGTTCATCGGGGTACGGATGTCATGCGACATATTAGAAAGGAATGTACTTTTAGCCTTATTTGCCCTATTTGCCTGTGAAAGAGCATTTTCCAATAAAGTTTTCTTTTCTCTTTCACTGCGTGTTTCATCATCTACACTGCGAAATCCTAAAACAATGCCATGATTTTTATCCCATTCTCCTGCACGTACAATTTTCATCTGAAAATATCGCATTTCACCACAGCACATTATTCGATAATTAGTGTGACTCATTGGTTTTTCTAAGAGCACCTTTTTCAAATGCTCTCTTGAAAGAGCATGCCGCATACTTTCTTTATCCTCATCATAAATCCCAGTATCTATGTAGCGTTCCATGCATTCCTCTAAATACAATTCTCCAGAAAAAATAGACTCTAATATTTCATTTTTACATTTGCCAATACGAAGAGCCTTTCCTTTTCCAGTTTCTAAATCAAAGAAACACACAAGATTATAATCTATGCTAAGAGCATGGATCAGCTCCATCTGTTCACGTTTATCTTTTTGCCGCTCTTCTTCCTCCTGAAGCTTTTGAGCAGTACGATCTAATAGAAAGCGCTGACAATATAATTCGCCATCTTTCTCTACAATTTTGAAGCTACCAAATACATAGATAATTTCTCCATCAGCATGCTGGACACGATACTCTAAACTAACACTGTTACCTATTTCTTTAAGTGATTGAATACTACTGCGAAGTTTTTGTTTGTCTTCTTCTAATACAGAAGGTGCAATAATAAAGAATCCGTCTTTTTCTAGCTCTTCTAATGAGTTATATCCCAAAATATTTAAAGCAGCCTGATTAATGCTGATGATACGTGAACCGTCCATCGTATGACACATTACGCCACAATCCATTGTTGTAAAAAGCATTTCCAAAGTCTGATTCTTATTGATAATTTCTTGTGCATAGGCACGTTCATTCGTTACATCAATTCCAACACCAACAGTACCCATAACACTGCCATCTAAATCATACAATGGAGATTTATATGTAGTAAGAACTCTTTTTCCCTCACCTGTTTGAATGGTTTCTTCAGAAATGCAGGTTTTTTTCTGTTCCATAACAAGTCGTTCTGATTCGATACAAGCAGGATCATCCTGTTCCACATCCCAAATATATGCATGCCTTTGTCCCTGTACCTGCTCTCTGGTTTTATTAACTGTTTTGCAAAAACTGTCGTTTACCTTTTCATGAATACCATTTTTATCTTTATACCAAATTAGATTTGGAACACTATTTATTGTATTCTCCAAATATTGGCTGGTCTGCCAAAAATCCTTCCGCATTTTATAGGATTTCTGCCATCTTAAAAAATGAAACTTAAGCACAGCATCAGTCATTGGAAGCATCCAGATATCTGTAACTTCATTTAGACAGTCTTCTGCATTTTCAAACTGTTCTTGTCCTGACAACATTACCAATAAGTCAGTCTCTGGCCGCTTCCATGCAGTCAAAGTACATATTGTTTTTGTTACATTCATATCACACAAATCTGCAAAAATCACATCTGCCTTTGCTGCCAACTCCTCATCAGGACTTCTGCTTTCTATAAATTCATGTTCAAAGGAAGCAAGCGCAGGCATTCCTCTGATAATTTTAAATAAACGATTCTGATTCCCAATAAAATAAAAACATATATGACAATGATACATAAATATCCTCCTCACACACCATAGCGCTCTGAAGCAGTGTTCCTGTATTTTTCATTAAATATCAAAATATGAATTATTGTAATAATGAAACAAATGATTCATCTAATGTATATTTTATCAATTGAACGCTTCTATGTCAATTATCACTATCTATCGTAGCAGTGTCTTTTTAAGATTTTTAATGTTTTTTATTTGTCAGTGCTAAAATGCACATATTTTGTAAAAATCCGAAACTAATCAAAGAATATAAATCATAGCATGTTTGAAAAATATTTTGTTTTGTTCATTTTTACAAGATTAATATTGAGGTGATACAAAGAAAAATCAGATAAGTGCAGACAGTTTTATTATACTATGTGGCAATACGACGTAATGCTTTCAATTTAAGGAACAGCTTTTCTAGAGCGTGTTTCATCCAGCCAGTAATTATACTTTCAGTGCCTGATATTTTGTCAGCCTGTATAGTATTAATTTTGAAGTAATAGGTGCCTGATATTTGTGTCAGGATAAGGCGGAGGA
>CAMWXG010000199.1 GCA_947178155.1 uncultured Lachnoclostridium sp. | reverse complement strand
CTATTATACAGCTTTTTATCCTAATAGTAACAAAATAACATTTTAAATGGAGGATTTGAAATGAGAAAAGATGCACAAACAATGAAACAGGTTGCAGAAAGATGTACCCGATATTCTGCTGATGAAAGCTGTGGCTGTGGATGCGGCAGTGCTTCAAACTCTACAAAGAGTGATTGTGTAACATGTCAGACATGTAAGCACTATAACAGGGAAAATGTATGTGACCTTGACCTCTATGAAGAGATTATGAAAAATCATAACCTCTAAATAGAATTTATGCCAATATAATGGCACATGTAAAAATTATCTGCCTGTGAAGTGTTATGAATGCTGCTTAACAAAGCGAATATACGCTTGCTAAGCAGCCATAACACACAAGCCACAGGCGGTGTACATACTTCCTGCAACACAAAGTGGGAGTGCAAACCGTGGAAATGAATTTTCAAACATTTATCTTCCAATAAACACCACTATCGATCGTGGTGGCACTACTGTCTTTCTCTGAAGTTTCATGTCACTTCTTTTTACCTTTGTAACCTTTTTCCTTTTAGTTTTAGGCGGAAGCTCATTAAAACCATTATCATATGTAGTTATTGCCGCATACCATTTTTTGCCGACGGGAAGCGATGGCAAATCAAATGTTTTTGCTTCCCAATACATATTAAAAATCAAGTATATAATATCATCCGTCTCTCCTGTATCATCTTGTACATATTCCCCATTTAAAAGAATAGCAAGCATTCTGCTGTAATATGAAAAATCAGCCCTCCATGCCTGTGTTCCATGTATTGAAAGATCTGGTATTCCATATCCCTTGCTATCCATCATTTTAAATGATGATGCCTGTCTTAATATCTTATGCTCTTTCCTAAAAACTATAAGTTTTTTAACATAGTCAAATATTTCCTGCTCTCTATTCCCACGTTTCCAATTAAGCCATGTTACATTGTCATCATGACAGTATGCATTATTATTACCATATTGTGTATTGCCAAATTCATCTCCTGCAAGTATCATTGGTGTCCCCTGACTACACAAAAGCATAAGAAAAGCATTTCTAATCTGCTGCATACGCCTTGTCACAACATATTGTTTTCTTGATTTGCCCTCAACACCACAATTCCAACTGTAATTATACTCACTACCATCCCTATTCATCTCACCATTAGATTCATTATGCTTAACATCATATGACACCAAATCCATCATTGTAAATCCATTTACATGTGTCACAAAATTTATTATAGAATAATTATCTGAATTGCGCTTAAAGCGGTTTGAAAACTTTTCAACCATTCCCTCATCACTTTTTAAAAACCTTCTGGTATCATTCATAAAGCCTTCATTATATTCAGCAAGGAACTTCTCTGAATATTTAACACCTGTACTACGCAAAAGATCATCATCCCAGTACTCAGCAAGTATTTTTACGCCAGACAGTATAGGATCTGAAATAAGTGCAATCGAAGGCATAACAGACTGATTAACACGAAATCCATCTATATGGTAGTTAAGAACCCAGTTTCTTAAACAGTCAGTCATAAGTGACAAATTTGTACCTGGTGAAAAATATATATCCATCAACACTTCTATACCTTCTTCATGTAAACTTTTAATTAAATCCTTAAATTCCCTTACAGGATTTTTCTTGTCAGCTGCATAAGATACCTTTGGAGCAAAATAATATACATCTTTCCCTCCATACCCCCAATAATTATATTTTATTTCATGACCTACTGCGGTATCTTCTTCAATAACCTCATTAAACTCATAACAAGGCAGCAGCAGCAGGCAATTTACACCAAGTTCTCTAAGATATGGTATCTTCTCCCTAAGTCCTTCATAAGTACCTTTATGCTTAACACCGGAAGATGAATGTTTTGTATATCCTCTAACATGAAGCTGATATAATATCACCTCTTCAAAAGGTCTTCTTATCTGAAAATCATCTCCCCACTCAAAATCATCAAGACAAATACCTCCCCTTATAATTTTCTTATTCTGTCCCTCATACACTTTTCCCCATACAGACTTCCCCAGAATAACATGTGCATATGGATCTATAAATTCATATCCATCAGCCTCATACATATATTCAAAATCCTGTGATAAAATCTGCGCAATACTTCGACCATCACTTTTATAACTTTCAAAAATGTCAGTTATAATAACAAAATATACTCCACCTCTCTTATATTCTCCTGTAAGCGGAATAACACATGCAGGTTCTTTTCTGCCAATACGATATAATTTTAGTTTACAATTAGATTCATTGGGCAAATAAACTGAAAACTGCACCCCTGATGCTACCTTTATCACACCAAATGCCAATAAATCACCTGGTCTTATCTTAAAAAGACTTTTTTTATTTTTCATATCAATCCCCATATGTTAGCTTATTACATAATTTGTTTCCACGATATAAACCCTGCCAAATACACTATAAAAAGCATAGATGAGAAAGCAATTATCCATGGATAATACTTCTTATGCCTGTTTGAAAATTCACCCAATATTATAAATAAAGGAAATGCACAAGACATATACCTTCCACCACTTATCAAAAAAGTTACAGAATAATTGACAAGTGTGTATACAAACAAAAACGCTGTATATTTAAGCGAATGTCTTCTAAGCCCGTAGAACAAAAGTACTATTGTAAAAATAAATAATACAAGTTCAGGAAGCCATATAGAAGCCTTTAAAGTATTTGTTGTACTATCTCCAAAAGCATATGACACTATCTCTTCTAATGCATTTGTAAAATAAGTAGTCCCATGATACCAGTGCTCTTTTTGATAAACCGAAAACTGAAATGGATTTCCTTCTATTTTATAATTTATATAAAAATATATAATATTACCTATAAACATAGTGCAAATCCATATCCCTTTGGTAAAAAGAAGTTTTAAAAATTCTAATCCCTGCTTCTGTTTAACCATTAGAAATGGTTTATAAAATACAAAAAACTCAACTCCTGCTACCCCTAACAAAAGTATTCCCTGAACTCTGCATAATGTACATAATATTCCAATAAGCCCTACTGCAACCCAGTTATGCCTGCGGACAAAATAAAATCCTGCTGACATTACACAAAAGAACAGGCTCTCTGTCATCATTCCGCCGAAAAAGAAAGCGAACGGATATACAGACAACAGGACAAGTGACTTTTGTGCAATGCTTTTTCCATATTCCAAAGACAATGCTGCATAGAAAAAGCATGCTCCTAACGCAAATGCAAAAGTTGACAATACAAGACACGCAACCTCCCAATCAGTTATTAAAAGATGAAGTGCCCTTAAAAGCCAAGGATATAATGGAAAAAACACTAAAAAAAGATGTTGGCCGTTCTCAGTACATCCTGCATAACCTTTGTTTGCTATATCAATGTAGTTAGGTGCATCCCACCTGTTCCATGCAGAAAGGAAATCAGAAAAAGCAAATGTTGTTTCATCTGAAAAAATATACAGATATACTACACTTATAATATAAACTACTATACGCACCATAAGAGCAGCAGCAAATACTTGTACAATATCCTTTTTAGAAACATAATATGGCTCATATATCTTTTTTCCTTTCACAAGCCATTTAAGCTTATCAGAGTTCATGGAAACACCTGATTCATATACAAAGCATATAAACCATGCTACAATAAATATACTAACAACTGCGGTTATTACCACTGACATCTATAATCCTCCAATACTAAATCAGCAAATACAATTGCTGTCTTTGATAAAACTTAAAATTTCTTCCACAAAACATTTTGCCTTTGCGGAAATTATTACTATTATAGCTTACTACATTTTTTAGTTTCATGCAAACCCATGTTTTTAAATATTCTTGGTATCT
>CAMWXG010000198.1 GCA_947178155.1 uncultured Lachnoclostridium sp. | reverse complement strand
TGAAAAGACAATAGATGAAAAAGTATTTCTTCCAAAGCTAAAAAAAGCTCTTGAAACAGGTGAGAAATCAAGAATTACTGTTGATGTAACAAATATTAATCGTACACTTGGCACAATTCTTGGTTCAAATATAACAAAGAAATTTAGTGATACGCTTGAAGAGGATACTATTACTGTAGAATGTCATGGAAGCGGTGGTCAAAGTTTTGGTGCATTTATTCCAAAAGGTCTTACATTAGAGCTTATAGGTGATTCTAATGATTATATTGGCAAAGGTCTTTCAGGCGGGAAAATTGTTGTTTATCCTCCAAAGGGAAGTAAGTTTAAAGCAGAGGAAAATATTATTATTGGAAATGTTGCATTGTATGGTGCGACAAGTGGCAAGGCATTTATAAATGGTATTGCAGGAGAACGTTTTTGTGTAAGAAATTCAGGAGCAACAGCGGTAGTAGAAGGAGTAGGTGATCATGGCTGTGAATATATGACAGGCGGGCGTGTTGTAATACTTGGGGAGACAGGCAAAAACTTTGCAGCAGGTATGAGCGGAGGCGTAGCATATGTTCTTGATGAAAATAGCGATTTGTACTTAAAACTTAATAAGGAGCTTGTATCATCAACTCCTGTGTCAGATAAATATGATGTGCTTGAGCTTAAAGGGATTATTGAGGAGCATGTAGAAACAACAGGTTCAGAAAAAGGAAAGAAGATACTTGATAATTTTAGTGAATATCTTCCAAAGTTTAAGAAGATTATTTCTTATGATTATAGTAAGATGCTGCAGCTTATTGCACAGATGGAAGAGCATGGTCTTGGATATGAACAGGCACAGATAGAAGCCTTCTATGCAAGTAAAAAAAGTGTATAAAGAATGAAGATTCACTACGATGGTAAAATATATCGCACAAGTGAAACTAAATTATTCTTTAGAAAACGTACAAAAAGAGCTCTTATCATACTGACATTTTTAGAATAACAGTTTTCACGAATGAACTCGTTCATTTTATTGTTTGTGGCGATATAGCTGCAATGACTGGAAGTGTAAAAGAAAGGTGTGGTTATTAGATATGGGTAAACCAACTGGTTTTTTGGATTATGAAAGAAAAGATAATAAGGCGGCTGCGCCTTTGGAACGAATAAAGAACTTTAATGAATTTCATGTACCTATGAGTGACAAGGACCGTAAGGAACAGGCTGCGCGCTGTATGAACTGTGGCGTTCCTTTCTGTCAATCAGGTATGATGATTAATGGTATGGCTTCAGGGTGTCCGCTTAACAATCTTGTTCCGGAATGGAATGATTTATTGTATCTTGGAAATATGGAAAAGGCTCTGCAAATGCTTTGTCATACTAATAATTTTCCAGAGTTTACTTCAAGGGTATGTCCAGCTTTATGTGAAGCAGCATGTACATGTGGACTTAATGATATTCCTGTTACATGCAAAGCAAATGAAAATGCAATTATAGAATATGGCTATGCTAATGGTCTTATGGAGCCTAAACCGCCAAAGGTGCGTACTGGCAAAAAAGTTGCAGTAATTGGTTCAGGGCCTGCAGGTCTTGCTGCGGCAGACCAGTTAAATAAGCGAGGGCATCTTGTTACTGTATATGAAAGAAGTGACCATATAGGTGGACTTTTGATGTATGGTATTCCAAATATGAAGCTTGAAAAATGGGTTATTGACAGAAAACAGGAAATAATGGAAAAAGAGGGTGTTAAGTTTATTGTTAATGCAGATGTTGGTAAAAATGTAAAGGCGGCAGATATTCTTAAGGAGTACGATAGTGTAATACTTGCATGTGGTGCATCAAATCCTCGTGATATTAAGGCAAATGGACGTGAGTCGGAAGGAATTTATTTTGCAGTTGACTTTTTGACACGATCAACAAAGCATGTGCTTACAGGTAAAAAAGAAGGCTGGATAGATACAAAGGATAAAAATGTAATAGTCATAGGCGGCGGTGATACAGGAAATGACTGTGTAGGAACTGCTGTTCGACATGGTGCGAAGTCTGTTACTCAGATAGAGATGATGCCAAAATTGCCAGAGGAAAGGGCAGAAGATAATCAATGGCCAGAGTGGCCGCGCGTCTTAAAGACTGATTATGGTCAGGAAGAGGCAATCGCAGTATATGGCAAAGACCCACGCATATATCAGGCAACAGTAAAAGAATTTATTGCTGATAAAAGTGGAAAATTAAAAAAGGTAAAGCTTATAAAACTTGAGCCAAAGAAGGATGAAAAAACCGGAAGAATAAATATGGCTGAGATAGCAGGGAGTGAATTTGAATTGCCTGCAGACTATGTATTTATTGCAGCAGGTTTTTTAGGAACGCAGGATTATATTGCCAAAGCTTTTGGTGTAAAACTTGATGCACGTACAAATGTTGAGACTAAGGCAGGTTCTTATAAGACATCAGTAGAAAAAATATTTACGGCAGGTGATATGCATAGAGGTCAGTCTCTTGTAGTCTGGGGGATTAATGAGGGAAGAAATGCCGCCAGAGAAGTAGATGAATATTTGATGGGATATACAAATTTGTAAAATTATAAAGGAAATCATGACGATGGCACTTCAGCATTTTGCGGAAGTGCCATCGTAGTTATAAGTATTGTAATTGCATTTTGTAGAATCTTACTGTATAATGTGCTTAATAGACAGAATAGTAAGAATTGTATTTTGAATAAGGGGAAGTACCAGTTGGTATATATGATGATTTTTCAATAAATGTTGAATAAAATTATTAAGATAATTTTGAACATATACGAAATGGGTAGACTTTTAGAAGGAGAAAGTTATGGCAGATATTTATGATGGAGCATTTCGTACAATATTAAATGATTGCAGTCGTTTGATAATACCAGTGATAAATGAAATATTTGATGAAAGTTACCTTGGTGATGAAAAAATTGAATTTCATAAAGATGCACATTTTATTGACCAGTTAAATGCTCCGGATGTAAAACGAATAACAGATACTAATTTTACAATTAGTGGTACTGTGGAAAGTAAAAATTACCATTTGGAATGTGAAAGCAGTTTTCCAGATGGAAAGATAACTGTGAGACTTTTTGAATACGATGCACAGATTGCATTGGATTCGGGAGATGTAAAAAAAGAAACACTTACAGTAACATTTCCAAATACAGCGGTATTATATTTAAGAACATACAAAAACACGCCTGATAAGTTGGAATATGTTATAGTAACACCAGGAGGAACTGTGAGATATGATATTCCGGTTATGAAAATGCAAAATTACAAAATAGAAGAGATATTTGACAAAAAATTACTGTTACTTATTCCATTTTACATATTCTCATTTGAAAAAAATTTTAATTATTATAATGATGATAAGAAACGTTTAAAGAATTTGAAAGCAGTGTATTTAAACATATTAGAAAGATTGGATATTTTGGAACGGCAGAAAGAAATAGGAGCTTTTGAAAAAAGAACAATTATAGAAATTTCATATGATGTGATTAAGGAATTAACAAAAAAATATGAAAACATTTGTCAGGAGGTAGGTGATATTATGGGAGGAGCATTATTAGAAACAGAAGCAAGGAAAGTACATGATGAAGGAATTTCTATTGGATTGTCACAAGGACTTTCACAAGGACTTTCACAAGGACTTTCACAAGGACTTTCACAAGGACTTTCACAGGGACTTAATGCATTAGTTAATTCGTTGAAAGGAATCATACAGACTCCAGAAGAAATTTGGAATATAATAATTAAAAATCCCGGATATGAGAATGTAACAATAGAACAGGTTGAAATGTTAATGCAAAATAATGAAACAATTTTTTAGAAATATTATAGTTTGGCGGTACTTAAATGTATCGCTGTTATTGTTTTTATTAAATTAAGAAATTCATACAAAACTTTTATAC
>CAMWXG010000197.1 GCA_947178155.1 uncultured Lachnoclostridium sp. | reverse complement strand
GTATTGGGGCATCAATGGTAACAGAAAGCTGTACATATACATCTTTATATAAAAATGCAGATAATGCATTGTATGAAGTAAAGCGAGGCGGAAAGGATGGCTATCATATAGCAAAATATGAAACATAATAATAGATGTAAAGTTCAATATGTAATGAAAGGTATGCTGCACTATAAATAATAAACACACAGTAGCATGAAAGGAATGGATATGGAAACAAAAATTGATAATATGCCACAAACTTCTGAAGAACTATTAAATTCCCTCAAGATGGTAAAACATGCAAATTCAATGCGGCTGCAGATACTTGACAGTATACGCTGCGGAATTTTTGCATATACGTTGCCAGAGCATAAGCTGCTTATGATTAATGATGTTGCAAGACATATAATTGAAACTTATGATTTAGATCCTATGCCACGTGTTGTTGAGTTTATCAGAAATGGTATAATTGAAGATGGCGACGAAAAATATCGTGATGCATCTGATAGAGTAAAAGAAGTGGGTGACAGTGTACGATTTATTTACAGAGTCAAAAAAAGTGATGGTACTATTGTCATAGTAGATAATGTAATAAAGATGCTTGCACTGCCTGATGGGCAGCAGTATATACTTAGTTCCATGCTTGATGTAACAGAGCAGGAGCGTTTAAATACTGCACTTAAACAGGAACGTAAACAGTATCGAGATGCACTTACTAATGGTTGTGAGTTCTATTTTTCATTTGATGTAACGGAAGGTATTATACATGAAAAAATAATAGATGTAAATGGAAATGATATTATTAGCAGAATTGGTATTTCGCTTCCGGCAAGATTTGATGATGTAGTTATGAGGTACGCAAGTGCAGGAAATATAAAACTTACAGATGAGACTAAAAATAAATTATGTACCAGTGAGGGACTTATAAAAGCATATAACAAAGGTATTACAAATATAGAAATAGAATATCATCTGCAGAAAACAGATACATATATGCGTATAGTTATACTTCTTTCAAAAGATGAATGGCTTGGACATATTGATGCATTTGTTGTTGCATACAATTCTACAAAATCAAGAAAAAAAGAGCTTGCTGCAGCAAGAAATTTGAGGCAGCAGTATGCAATAACAAAGTCTTTCAGCAATGTATATTTTGTATCTTGGATAGCAGATTTAGAGCATAAAAAATTGATAGAAGTTAATGTACCTGATTTTGCACATTATGTAGCAGGAGGAACAGAGGGAGATTTGCGTCAGTCTCTTGAAAGACTTCTTGGAGTATGTGCCGTAGATGATTATATAAAAGAATTTGAAAAGTTTCTTGATGCTGGTACTTTAGCAGAACGCATGAAGGAAAAAGATATACTGCAGTTTGAATATATTGGAAGAGTAAAGGGCTGGTGCCGTGCATATTTTATTGCAATGGATAAAGATGATACAGGAGATATTAAGCAGGTTCTTTTTGCAATACAGGAGATTAATGAGGAGAAGGAAATAGAGGAACAGACAAAGTTTGCACTTCAGCAGGCATGTGAATCAGCTAAGATGGCCAATAGGGCAAAATCTGATTTCCTTGCAAATATGAGTCATGATATAAGAACTCCAATGAATGCTATTATTGGAATGACTGCAATAGCTGGTGTACATATTGACGACAGGGAAAGGGTTCAAGACTGCCTTGCTAAGATTAATGTGTCATCAAAGCATTTACTTGGACTTATAAATGAAGTGCTTGATATGAGTAAGATTGAAGCAGGAAAGATAGATTTGCAGGACGAAGCATTTAATCTGCCTGACCTTATTGACAATCTTCTTACAATGTCCAAGCCGCAAATAGCAGAGAAGCACCATAATCTGTCAGTGCGTATACATGATATTGTACATGAGAAGGTGGTAGGTGACAGCCAGCGTATTCAGCAATCGTTTATGAATCTTATGAGCAATGCAATTAAATACACGCCTGAAGGAGGCAAGATAAAGATTTCTATTACAGAAAAGCCTACAAGTCGAAAGGATGCAGGCTGTTATGAGTTTATATTTGAAGACAATGGTATTGGAATGAGTGAAGAATACCTTAATCAGCTTTTTGAACCGTTTACAAGGGCAGATGATGAAAGGGTAGGGAAAATACAGGGAACAGGGCTTGGTATGCCTATTACACATAATATTGTGCAGATGATGAATGGAGATATTAAAGTAGAAAGTAAATATAATGAGGGAACAAAGTTTACTGTTACTATCTATCTCAAACTTCAGGATATTGATGAAAATGAGAACCCTGATGAATTTATTGATTTGCCGGTACTGGTAGTAGATGATGACCAAAGTTCATGTGAAGCTTCATGTCATTTCTTAAGTGAGCTTGGGATGAAAGCTGAATGGGTGATTACAGGACAGGAAGCAGTGGAGCTGACAGCAGCACGTCATAAACAGGGCAATGATTTCTTTGCAGTAATTGTTGACTGGCAGATGCCAAATATGGATGGAATAGCTACTGCAAGAGAAATAAGAAGATGTGTAGGAGATAAGATTCCGGTTATAATTATTTCAGCTTATGACTGGTCTGATATAGAGATAGAAGCAAGGACCATAGGAGTCAATGCATTTATAAGCAAACCTTTATTTAAATCAAGAATGATGCATTTATTCCATACGCTTCTTGGGCATGAGCCTGATACTATTAAAACAAGTGCTTTTGATGAGTTTGCTAAAAGAAGTTTTGAGGGGAAGAGAGCACTTCTTGTTGAGGATAATGATCTTAATGCAGAGATTGCAGGAGAAATACTTGGAATGGCAGGAATTGTTGTTGAATATGCAAAAGATGGTAAAGAAGCAGTTGATATTATGGAAAAGGCAGATGATAACTACTATGATGTTATATTTATGGATATTCAGATGCCGGTAATGAATGGGTATGAAGCAACAAGGGCTATCAGAAGCCTGTCAAGTGACTATGCAAAGTGTGTGCCTATACTTGCAATGACTGCAAATGCATTTGCTGAGGATGTAACGATGGCAAAAAATTCAGGAATGAATGGATATATTGCAAAACCGCTTGACTTTGACCAACTTTTAAATGAATTAAACCGCTGGCTGTAGAAATGAGGAATTAGAGTTTATGAAAGCAAGGATAAAATTCAGTAAGACAGGCTCAATGCGTTTTATAGGACATCTTGATGTAATGAGATATTTTCAGAAGGCTTTTCGCAGGGCAGATATAAATATAAGTTATAGTAAAGGATATTCACCACATCAGCTTATGTCCTTTGCATCACCGCTTGGGATTGGACTTAGTAGTGACGCAGAATATCTTGATATTGTTCTTGAAGAAGATTATACATTTGATGTGATGATAGACAGACTGAATGCTGTTATGAATGATGAAATCAGGGTAAAAGATTTTACTATATTAGATGATAATGCGAAACCTTCAATGTCAATACTTGCTGCATGCGATTATCTTGTAGCATTAAAACCCAGAAAAAAGAGTGAGTTTACAAACAGGGATTTTTTAGCAGAAAAACTTTCTTCCTTTCTTGCAGAGGAAAAGATTGAAGTTGTAAAAAAGACAAAAAAATCTGAAAAGCTTACGAATATAAGGGATAATATATATTGCATGGCAGAAAATATATTTGATTTTGAAAGATATACAGGCATACAATATGGCAGACTTTGTATTGATGAGCTTTGTATTCCTGTTATTTATATGCAGCTTACAGCGGGAAGTGTAGTTAATTTAAAACCGGAGCTTGTAATGGAAACATTTTCTAAATATTCAAATGTTATGTTTAATCCGCTTGATTTTCAGATACACAGGCTTGAAATGTATGCAGATGCAGGCTGTAAAAAGGGAGAAGTGCATACAAGAAGTTCTGAAATACCATTAAGGCTTGTTCCTTTGTATAAAAAATTTTGAAATTTCCATATGTACATAAACTACACAATCTGACAC
>CAMWXG010000196.1 GCA_947178155.1 uncultured Lachnoclostridium sp. | reverse complement strand
GAATTAATAAATGGGAATCTGATTTAGTAGGTGAGCCGTAAGGGAACTGTTACAAATTAGAATGCAAATAATTTTAGTGCATAGTGATAGTCCAAAGCTGCACGACAGTCAGCGAAGTCTTAAATGACTACAGAGAGACTTATTAAATTATAAGTAATTCGGGTGGCACCGCGGGCAGATAGTCCGTCCTGAACTTTTTAGTTTAGGGCGTTTTTTGTCGTATAGGAATTTTTTATATAACGAAAGCGCTTTGTGAAACTCTGTCTTAGATTAAAGATTATTAAAAACAGAATGGAGGGAATAGTATGTCTAACATTTATCGTGACAGAATTTTAAATAATATCAGTGAGGAAGATGTTGGAAAGAATCTTAAAATTGCAGGCTGGGTTGAAAATATCCGTGACCATGGTGGTGTGTCTTTTATAGATTTAAGAGATATGTATGGTGTGATGCAGGTGGTAATGCGTGATACTTCGCTTCTTGATGGGATTAGCAGGGAGGATTGTGTAAGTATTGAGGGGATTATTGAGCACCGCGATGAGGAAACATATAACCCTAAGATTCCTACAGGTACAATAGAGCTTGAAGCTCACAAGGTAGAAATATTAGGAAGGGTATATAAACAGGTCCCATTTGAGATTATGACTTCAAAGGAAATTAGAGAAGATGTACGTCTGAAATATCGTTATCTTGACTTACGTAACGCAAAGGTTCGTGACAATATGATTTTCCGCTCTAAGGTTATAAGCTTTTTAAGGCAGAAAATGACAGATATGGGATTTTTGGAGATACAAACACCTATTTTGTGTGCATCATCACCAGAGGGTGCAAGGGATTATATTGTTCCTTCGCGCAAATTTAAGGGCAAATTTTATGCATTGCCACAGGCTCCACAGCAGTATAAGCAGCTTCTTATGGTATCAGGATTTGATAAATATTTTCAGATAGCACCATGTTTTAGAGATGAAGATGCACGTGCAGACCGTTCTCCGGGAGAATTTTATCAGCTTGATTTTGAAATGAGTTTTGCCACACAGGATGATGTGTTTAAAGTAGGTGAAGAGGTTCTGGCTGAAACATTTGAGAAATTTTCTCCAGAAGGATATAAGGTTACACAGGCTCCTTTTCCTGTTATAAGTTATAAGCAGGCTATGCTTGAATTTGGAACAGACAAGCCTGACCTTAGAAATCCGCTTCGTATTGTTGATGTGACAGATTTCTTTCAGAGGTGTACATTTAAGCCTTTTCATGGGAAGACAGTTCGTGCAGTTAAAGTTCATGCAGATATGTCAAAAGGATTTCATGAAAAACTTTTAAAGTTTGCGCAGTCAATTGGAATGGGAGGCCTTGGGTATCTTGAAGTTAAAGAAGATATGACTTATAAAGGACCAATTGATAAGTTTATACCTGATGATATGAAAGAAGAGATTGCTAATATTGCAGGACTAAATGCGGGAGATACTATATTTTTTATTGCTGATAGGGAGGAACTTGCAGCACTTTATGCCGGACAGATTAGAACGGAACTTGGTACAAGGCTTGATATATGTGAGAAAGATGCATATCGTTTCTGTTACATTAATGACTTTCCTATGTATGAATATGACAGGGAAGAGAAGAAATATATATTTACGCACAATCCATTTTCTATGCCACAGGGCGGGCTTGAGGCATTAAATACAAAAGAGCCTTCAGAAATACTTGCATATCAGTATGATATTGTATGTAATGGTATAGAGCTTTCATCTGGCGCAGTTAGAAACCATAGTCTTGATATTATGGTTAAGGCATTTGAAATAGCAGGTTATACAGAGGAAGATTTAAAAGAGAAATTTGGTGCATTATATAATGCTTTCCAGTTTGGTGCACCTCCCCATGCAGGAATGGCTCCAGGTGTTGACAGAATGGTGATGCTGCTTTGTAATGAGGAAAATATACGAGAAGTTATTCCATTCCCTATGAATGGCAATGCGCAGGATTTAATGTGCGGTGCTCCAGGAGAAGTGACAGAGCAGCAGCTTAGAGAAACCCATATAAAAATAAGGCAATAAAGATATGGGGGTTAATAATCATGAGATAAAAATATTATTGCATATTGGTAATTATAAGACAGGTACGTCTGCCACACAGAATTTTTTATATAATAACAGGCAAACCTTATTAGAGTATGGTATATATTATGGCAATACATGGAAGATTGTCAATAACCATGCGGGTTTTGCCTTTGGACTGCTGGGAGAGGCCCTTAAAAAATTTAATTTGTGTAGTCTTTGTGAGGAAGTATGTGATTCTGGAATTAATCCGGCGGCGGAGCTTAATAAATTGCTTTTTGTAGCAGAAGAAAGAAAAGCGCATACTGTTATAATCTCACATGAGGGGATTTTTGCAGATTTGCTTCAGGTATCGGCAGGATTGTTTTCAAAACTTAAAAGAGATGATATTGACAGGGTAAATGAATATATTACAGGTCGGATAAAGGAACTTATACCAGATGCCATTGTTATTTGCTACCTTAGGCGGCAAGATGAATATATTGAATCCATGTATAAGGAATACTGTAAAGTACCATGGAAGGCAGATGAGAGGCCTGTTGCATATAGTGAATTCGCTCAAAGACAGATGCTTTGTCTTGATTATATGCGTGAAGCAATACGCTGGCAGAAAGCCTTTGGTGATAATGCAAGATTTGCAATATATGAGGATAATAGACTGTATAAAAATAATATGATTTATGATTTTTTATGCCATTATACTGAATTAAATCAAGAAGATATAAATAGTATGGAACATCCAGATGTATTGGATATTAATGTAAGTCTGTCAATGGATGCACTATATCATAAACTTGAAGAGAAGGTAAATGAGCCATATTATAATCATTTATATAAATTGTATTCACAGGTTTATCCAGATGAAAAATATTATGGGATATTAAATAGTGAAGAAAGAGATAAAATAATATTAAAGTATGCGGATAGCAATTTGATGCTATTTAGTGGTGATAATTTTAGTACAGAAGATGTGAGAGATATTAGTGAATATGCAGGGCTTACTGCAGAAAAGAAAAAAAGTATTGATATGTGGCTAAAAAAGATGCTAAAAATCCTTTTGGAATCATAGATTGGTTCTAAAAGGATTTTTAGGTTTGTGTTATTTTAATAAAAACCGGAAATGAGGATTTTGATGTTAAATACGCTTTGGGGATTTATGATACTTATAGGAGTTAGTTTTGGCGTAATAATGGGGGAAGTCGAAGCTCTTGGCAATGCTGCTGTTGACAGTGCAGGAGAGGCTGTTTCGCTTGCTATAACTATGCTTGGGATTATGGCGATGTGGACAGGACTTATAGAGGTAGCAAGAAGGGCAGGAATACTTGACATTATGACAATAAAGCTTGGAGGTGTACTTAAGTTTTTATTTCCACATATACCAAATGGACATAGGGCAAATGAATATATAGCGGCAAATATTATAGCAAATATACTTGGTCTTGGCTGGGCGGCAACACCAATGGGGCTTTGAGTTATTATAATGACAGGTTGAAAAATCCATTGAGAAATCAAGGGTTTCCACCGATTTAGTCCTAATGAAAAAATGTAGTTTTGCATCAAAGCATTTCTGATTTTTCATTTGGGCGGCGCCGATTCAAAAGAAAATTGAGAAGAAATGTCAGTAGTGTAACTCAAAGTGCCTAAAAGCGATGAGTTACTGGTTTTAGTATAGCATAAGGAGGGTAGAAGGTAAACAATTACATATTGGTTATTTAGTTAGGACTAAATTAGTGAATGGCAGAAGTGCTGTTATTACTAACTTAGTCCTATTTCTTTATCAAAACTCAAAATAAAGGAGGAATCAATTTATGAAAGCCAATACAGTGTTAAGAGCAAAGAAAGCGAAAGAGATTATTTTTATCAGTGATGCACATGAAAAATTCTACTATGA
>CAMWXG010000195.1 GCA_947178155.1 uncultured Lachnoclostridium sp. | reverse complement strand
TCATCGTCATATGTGTATTAGATACATACATATTCTTATGTATAAATATAATACTGTCAAACAAGATTTGAAAGGAGGACAATTATGACAAATACAATTAACTTTTTAATCACTAACAATTACTTAACAACAAATAGCAGAGGTCTGGTTGTCCTTATAGATAGATAAATTGCTATATACTAATCAAAGTTTTCATACACATTTTATTAATTTAATTAAGTAACATAATCTATTATAAGTAATACCTTTTCTTACAGATTATTTTGGTTTCCAGTACCTTTGCATATTTTGCGAGGTGTATTTTTATGTCTTTTTCAGACAATTCACCCACTGAACTTAATCATTCATAACTATAATGTCACAATTTTTAAAACAATTGTCACTTTTATACTATAGTCAGTAATCTTAAAGTTTACAGCAATTAAACTACAAGTTGCATAAAACATAGTAATATAAGATATGCAATGAATCATATCATTACAAGAAAAAATATAATTAGTGTATGTGCGCTGTTTAGCACTAAGTTGCTTTATAGCTGTTTCCATAATTTTTACAAAACATGTGCATATTAGCGCAGAAATGAGGATTAAAATGGCAAAGTATAGAGAAACACCATGTAAATATTATATTGCTTTTGGAGAATGCAAAAAAGGGCGTGAGGCCTGCCATTCTGGGTATTGCCAGCATTGCAGCAAATACTACCCTCGTGTCAAAGTAAAACATATTAATAAAAAGAAACAATATATTGAGAAAATCAGAAAGAAGGCTATATCTATATGAATTTACCAATTTCCGTCACTCAAAGTGACTTATTAGAAATACTACTAAATGTTGCAACTATTCGTCCTGTGTTTATTTGGGGTGCTCCTGGTATTGGAAAATCTGCACTTGTTGAAAAGTTTGCAAATGAAGTAGGACTTCCATGTGTATCACTGCTGGGAAGCCAGCTTGCACCAGAAGATATCATTGGTATTCCTCAGATTCAGGACGACGTTAGTACTTTTCTACCACCAAAGATGATTGCAAGAAAAGAGCCATATGTTCTCTTTTTAGATGAGTTAAATGCCTGCTCACAGGAAGTTCAGAAAGCTTTTTACAGCTTGATTCACGAAAAGAGAATCGGTGAATATCATCTTCCACAAGGCAGCATTGTAGTTGGTGCAGGAAACAGAGCACAAGACTCTGCCATTGTAAAGACAATGTCTTCTGCCCTTATTAATCGTATGTTTCATGTTCAGCTAAAAGCCGATCCAAGGCAATGGATTACATGGGCTTATGAAGAAGATCTTCATCCTTGGGTAATAGATTACATAACACAGCGTCCTGATCATCTCTTCTCGGAGCCTCCAAAAACAGAAGACCCATATTCAACACCACGCTCATGGCATATGCTTAGTGACGCATTACATGAATATGGTGCTGGTGACAAAAATATAAGTGAAGTTACATTAAAAATGATTACATATGGCTGTATCAGTGCAAACCACGCAGGTATGTTTCTTGCCTATACAAAACAGCTTGGCAACAAAAATTTAATAAATGACATTATAAAAGGCGAAGCAAAATGGCCTGCTAAGCCAGAGGAAAGAGATGTACTTTACTTCTTAGCACAGTCATTTCGCGCAAAACTTCTGCAGGAATTGCCTGATAACAAAAAAAATTTAAGCAAAGACACAAAATTCTTAACTCACCGCGCAAAAGCACTGATGAAAGACTTAGCTACTATCAACCATGAAATTGCACAAATGGTAGTATCTGCTGATGAAGGAAAGGTACTTCCAGAGTGGTTTATGGTTGAAATCATAAGAGACCTGCCCCGACTTGTTGAAAATTAGTTTTAGAGAGGTGAAAACAAAATGGCAAAAAAAACTCAACAAAAGAAAAAGTCACAACAGCAAATCAATTACGAAAACCTTCAGGCGGGCATTTCCATAATAAAATCACACTCTCTATTTGGAAACTGTTTTCGTTGCATCATGGAAACTGATGGAAAAAATTTAGGAAGAAATGTATATGCAACTGTATCTTCCAAAGGTGAAATTTTACTCAATGAAAACAAATTTCTATTCCCAAAACAATGGGCTTATGTTATTGCCCACAGTAAGCTTCATCTTGCTTTTGGTCATTTTGATGCTGATAAAATGCCAGGATACATAATTACAGATGAGCAAGGAAATAAAATCAAAAATACAGAATATATCCCTCTTCTATGGAATATGGCTTGCGATATTTATGTAGATAAATTCCTTGCAGATATTAAATTTGGGCAGTCCATACATGATAATGTGGAAAGTGTATTTTCAGGCGGACTTGATGACGAAATAAAGATTTATGAGTATCTTTTAGAAAAAGGGCTGTCTGGAACAAGTAATGCATTTGGTACATCAACGATAGGAACATGTGATATGAAAGGTCTTGATAGCCCAATTGTATATGATGAAAAAAAGGGAGAATATAATCATTATTCAAGAGAATTCAGTTATGCATTAGCACGTTCTGTATCAAAAGCTGTAAGTACTGCTGGTGGATATGAATTTAAAGATGAACATAATATGACTGATAGAAAAATTGCTGCCAAATGGTTCATAGACAACTATCCGCTCCTAGGCGGGCTTGCTTCTCACTTTAAAATAATTGAAGATCATAATTACTGTTATAAATACGATATTCAAATTGCGGCAATTGATGTTACATGTGCAGAGATTTATCTTAATCCATCTGCTAATTTGTCCTTAGAGGAATGGAAATTTGTCCTTGCCCACGAATATCTCCATGCCGGGCTTATGCACCACGAACGCTGTAATGGCAGAAATCATTATTTATGGAATGTTGCCTGCGATTTTGTAATCAATGGATGGCTTCATGAACTTAATGTAGGTTCCATGCCGTCAGACGGATTGCTGTATGATGTAGAATTAAAAGGATTATCTGCTGAAAGCATCTACGACATGATGCTTTCAGATATGAGAAAATATGAAAAACTTAATACTCTTCGTGGTTATCACAAAGGCGATATCATAGGTAATTCAAAATCTAAAAATATCAATGGCGTTACTTTAGATGATTTTTGCAGAAGTGCTATGCAGCAAGGTTTAGAATATCATATAAGTTCTGGTCGTGGACTGATTCCAGCCGGATTAATTGAAGAAATACGAGCTCTTGCCATGCCTCCAATCCCATGGGATGTAGCTCTTGCCAAATGGTTTGATGTATATTTTACTCCATTGGAAAAGCACAGAACTTATGCAAGACCTAGCCGCAGACAAGCTTCTTCCCCTGATATTCCAAGACCACGATACTGTCCTGCAGATATACTTACAGATAGCAGAACATTTGGCGTCATAATTGACACTTCTGGTTCAATGGACACAAAAAACATAGGAAAAGCTCTTGGTTCCATCGCCAGTTATTCTGTTGCGCATGAAGTGCCTTTTGCAAGAGTAGTCTTCTGTGATGCTGACGCATATGATGCCGGATATGTATCACCAGAAGATATTGCAGGAAGAGTAGCTGTAAAAGGCAGGGGCGGAACCCAGTTGCAGCCTGGTATCAATGCAATAGAAAATGCAAAAGACTTTCCAAAAGATGGGCCAATACTTATCATTACTGACGGAGAAATTGAAAACCAGCTGTATATTAAACATGAACATGCATATCTAATGCCCAAAGGAAAACATCTTCCTTTTAGAGCAAAAGGAGAAGTATTCTATTTTGAATAGTGAACTTAAAATTTTATGATTAGACATAAGGCATCGGTTCCAATAAATATTGAAATTTCAAAAAAAGAGTCGATAGCAGCAGTTCAAAATTTCTGCTTGCTATCGACTCAAAATTTGCAATTCTATTTTATTGGATATACCGCAACTTTAAAATTTCCAACAATGATTCATATTTCCCAATGCCTTAGGACGAAATACTATACCCACACCTGCCAAAACCACTGCCACAGCAACAATATACATAATAATATTTTTCCTTTTCATTCTTTACTTATCCTTTACTTAAATTTGAGCCAAATCTCCCACAAAGTGTGAAGTACATCTTGCAAAAAGCAATTTTCAAACACGC
>CAMWXG010000194.1 GCA_947178155.1 uncultured Lachnoclostridium sp. | reverse complement strand
GAGGGCTTGACCAAAAAAGCATTTGAATAGAGTGTTAAGCAGTATACAGTTTTGAGGATATCAAAAGCAGCTCAAAGTATTTTTGAGCTGTTTTTTAGTTTACATAATTATTAAAAAGAGGTATAATAATGGTATGTATCTAAATATAAAAAGGTTCTAATGGACCTATGAAAAAGACAGCAGGGTTCTAGTGAGCCTATGGAGGATTTTTATGGAAAAAGTACGTAAAATTTCATCTTTTGTGGGTGGTGTCATACGAGTTGTTATAGGTACAATAGGTGGATACGTGGGAGTTTTGTCAAATATAGCAGGGACAATTATGGGTATTATTGCCTCTGTTTTTGTTGTGTGTGTTATAGCAGGAATATTTGTTTATGTCAATGTTCTTCCTATGTTTACAGAAGCAAGAGAAGTTGTCTTTGACAAGATGGTTCATTTAAGCGAAGAAGACTTTATAATGAAGGAAGATACTGTTGTATATGATAAAAAAGGAAATGTGGTAGGCTCTGTAAACGCAGGGCAGTATAAGTATGTTGCTATAAATGATATTTCTTCTTATGTATATGAGGGTTACATTGCCGTTGAGGACAAGCGTTTTAAAGCTCATGGCGGTGTAGATGTTTTAGCAACTCTTCGTGCAGGAGTGGCTCTTTTAAAAAATCGTGGACATATTACTCAGGGTGGAAGTACAATTACCCAGCAGATAATTAAAAATAATCTTCTTACGCAGGAAAAAAGCTATACAAGAAAGATAGCTGAGATTCTGCTCGCGCCGACTGTCGAGGCAAAATTTACCAAATCACAGATTATGGAATTTTATTGCAACAGCAATTATTATGGCAACAGATGCAATGGGATAGGTGCTGCAAGTGAATACTATTTTGGAAAGGAAGCATCTGAACTTGAGCCACAAGAGGCAGCTATGCTTATTGGACTTTCAAATAATCCATCTGCATATGATCCTGTTAATAATCCAGAAAAAGCACTTGATAAAAGAAATGAAGTTTTAGATAAGATGTACAAAGAAGGGGTTCTTACTAAAAAAGAATATAATGCTGCAATAAAAACTAAGATTAAAGTAAAACAACTTACAAAAGATGGTAAAAATGAAAATTATGTTGTAAGTTATGCTATTCATTGTGCAGCAAATGCACTTATGGAAAAAGAAGATTTTGAATACAAGTATGTATTTAAAGATAAGGAGGATTACGAAAAATATAAGGAAAAATATTCAAAAGTTTATAGCGAAAAGTGTGATGATATACGTTCAGGTGGTTATAAGATTTACACATCAATTGATATGAAGAAACAGAAAAAACTTCAAAAGGCAATAAATGAAGGACTTGCTTATAATACAGAGAGAGATCCAGATACAGGGAAATATACTCTCCAAGGAGCAGCAGTTTCTGTTGACAATAAAACTAATTATGTAGTAGCCATAGTTGGAGGACGTGGCACAAAGGATGAATTTAACAGGGCTTATTTAGCAGCAAGACAGTCAGGAAGTTCAATAAAGCCGCTTATAGATTATACGCCGGGATTTGAGTCTGGTGTATATTCGCCATCAACACTTGTAAATGATCACAAATTTGAAAATGGGCCAAGAAATTCAGGTGACAGCTATTATGGTGAAGTAAGGGTGAGGGAAGCAGTGGCAAGGTCGTTAAATACAGTAGCCTGGCAGGTACTTCAAACTATTACTCCTGAATATGGTATGTCATATCTTGAAAGGCTGCGTTTCCGTAATATAAGCTATATAGACAATGATAATATGTCACTTTCACTTGGAGGATTTACAGAGGGCGTAAGGGTTGTAGATATGGCAAAAGGATATTCTGCACTTGCAAATAATGGAGCTTATAGTGAAAGGACATGTATTAAAGAGATAGAACATGTATCAGATGGTACTATTTATAAAAGTACAGATGATAAGTTTCAGGCATATTCAGAAGATGCAGCATGGATGATGACAGATGTGCTTAAAGGTGTATTTAATGAAGAATATGGTACAGGACGTTCACTTAAGCTTGATGGAAAGCATATATGCGCAGGAAAGACAGGTACAACTAATTCAAGCAAGGATGTCTGGTTCTGTGGATATACTAAATATTACACAACTGTTGTATGGGCAGGATATGATACTCCACGTGCAATGCCTGGAACATCAGGAGCATCTCTGCCAGGTGTAATATGGAAGAATTATATGAATGAAATACATAAAAATCTTGAGCCAGAAGATTTTAATATGCCTGCTACGATATGTCTTGCAAAGTATGACAGCAATGGTGATATTATTGAGGGAACAGCTAAAACGCCTGATGGCAAACGTCCTTTGGGAATGGATTATTTTTCAAGGGTAATACTGGAAGAAAAGGCGGCAGATGCTGAAGTACTTAAAGACAAAAAATATCAAAAAGAAGTTCTAAAAAAGTTGGAAGAGTTTGAAGAAATATATATTGTAAGTATGGCTGATTATTACATGTTTTTAGAGGAGTATACTACATTAAGAGATATGATTTCAAATATTGTAGATGATGATGTACGCAAAAGTTATTCAAGGCGTTTAAGGGATAAGTATGATTCACTCTATGATGAATCTGTAAAGTGGTCAAAAGTAGTAAAAGCCTATGAAAAGCAACAGGCAGAGGAGAATCAGCGTATTGCAGAAGAAAATCAGATTAAGGCAGAAACTGAAAGAAGAGCACAGAAGAAAAAGAATGACATAGCGCTTGCAAAAACAAGAATAAACAGGCTACATGGACATTCATATCAGCCTGATAATATGGATGAACTAATTGAAAGAGCAGAAGAAGCACTTGAAGCATGTATTAGCTACAGTGAATATGATTCATTAAGAGCTTTGTTTGAAAAATATAAAGCGGAGATAGAAGCTTTGCCAACTTATGATGAATATATTGAACAGCAAAATAGTTTTCAATCTGTTATACCAGAAGAAACACCTACAGCACAGCCGGCTCAAAGCAGTGAGCCTGCGATTGAATGGTAAGGGGGATATATGAGCAGTCTTGATGATAAATATAACAATATGACTCTTAAAGAAGCTGTTGAGGCATATCAGAAAGAAGAGAAGGAGAAGCAGATTCAGGAAACAAAGAGTCACGAAGAAGTGCAACAGTATCAAAATCAAAATAAAGAAGACATTGGCAGGCAGAAAGAATTTACAAATAGTGACTTAAAAAGTCCAGACAATAAAAATTTGACTGGTGATACAAAAGAGATACCTAATACAAAAAAAGTGCCGGATACAAAGAAAATATCTGATATAGAAGTGCCGGATATTAAAATACCAGATATCAAATTATCAGATATTAAAATACCAGATTTAAGGATATCAGATACAAAAATTAATGATATAAAAATCCTTGATGAAAGAGCATTTAATTCAGGATCTGCCAATGCAGAAATAGCAGATAATACAAAAAAATCTAATGAAAGAGCACTTAGTTCGAAAACTGCCGATACAAAAAACTTAGATAAAAGAGAGTTTGATTCAAAAGCTGATAGTAAAAAATCAAGAAAGAAAATGTCAGGTTTTGAAAAGTTTGCAGAAGTTGGAAAATGGTTTCAAACTATTTGCTGGATAAAAATACCAATAATAGGTTTTTTGTACATACTTGTACTTGCAGTAAGTAAAAGAACACCGCCAGATAAAAAATATTTTGTTTTGGGATATCTTATGTATAAAATACTTGTATGGACGCTTGCGCTGGTGCTTATATACTGCCTGTATAATATAGGGTTGAATTTTATAGATGATATGCTGTCATTTGTAAAAGGTTAATTATTTAAAATTAAAAAAAATGTCAATATCATTATTGGTGCCAATTTCAATTTTTTTGATAAATGAGTGTATAATGAGCTCATTTTCATATTTAAAAGGAAAACGGCCGGTTTTATATTTTAAAAAGCTTGACAGAATATAAGCATTGTAAAATAAGATGTTTTTATGATTTGTTTTATCATTTAATTTTAGTTTGTTTATTTCTGATGATAAGCTGTTTATACAAATTTGATAAAGTAAATCCAATTTAATTTTTTTAATTTCCTTGCCTGTACAA
>CAMWXG010000193.1 GCA_947178155.1 uncultured Lachnoclostridium sp. | reverse complement strand
GAAAGGGCGAATCTATCCAAAGAAGATAAAAAATTCCTTGCAAATCTAACAAAAGTATGATAGAATGGAAAGTTACTTTTCACAGTGGAAATGCTTTATGTAACTCATTTTTAACAAGTTATTGACAAAACAGAGAGTAATTGTTATAATCGTTAATGTATTTGTAACAATTTTGTAATGATTTAGATATTTATTAGACCAACATGTATGTTTTGCATGTATATACAGAATGGAGAAAATTATGAGAAGAAGTATTATTAAACTTACTGCTGTAGTTGCCAGCGCTGTTGTATCATTAACAGTCATACCTGCTGTGGGGCGTAGTGTTGCTGTTACAAATGAAAAACCTATGGCTGGTATTACACTTTCTCTAGAAAAATATTGTGATGCTGTTATTGCAGAAGTGATGCGTGAAGAGAAGGAGACAGCAGAAAAGCAGGATAATTCTGACAATGCAGATGTCTCAAAGGTATCTGATATAACAGAGCCAGATGAGGATAATACTAGTGAAACAAGTCATTTAAAACTTAATCTTGTATATGACAGGTTAGGCGTGGCAGATGTAGATAATTATCTGAATGTGCGCAGAGGACCTAGTGAAAATGCAAAAATTATTGGCAAAATGACTAAAAACTCAGGCTGCAATATATATAAAATCAGAAAAGGCTGGGCAAAGATTGTATCAGGTAAGGTACGAGGCTGGGTTAAGGCTGAATATCTTTTAAAAGATGAGGCTGCTGAAAAGAAAGCAAAAGAGGTAGCTACACTTAGGGCTACTGTAAATACAGAAACTTTAAATGTACGTACACTCCCTTCAACAGAATCTACTATATATGACCAGATTTCAGCTGATGAGGAGTATACTGTAGGCAAAAAGAATATTACAAAAGAATGGCTTAAGGCTTATATGGATAAATATGCCACAAAGAAAATGCTTCGTGGTATTGATGTAGATAGAATGTATGAGGATGCTGCTAACTGGTCAATGATAAAAATTGATGAGGAGAAGGCATTTGTAAGCAAAGATTTTATTGAATACACATATAATCTTAACCGTGCGGTTACAATCAGTCAGAATCATTCAGATGGTTCTTCAAGCGGAAGTTCATCAACAGCAGCATCAATTGTTGATTATGCTATGCAATTTTTAGGCAATCCATATGTATGGGGTGGCACGAGCCTTACAAATGGTGCTGATTGTTCTGGTTTTGTTATGCGTATATATGAACATTTTGGATATTCACTTCCTCGTACATCAAGAGCACAGGCGGAAGCGACAAGGTCAGTGAGCAGCTCAGAAGTTCAGGTTGGAGATTTGTTCTTCTATGGAAGTGGTTCAGTAAGCCATGTAGCACTTTATATAGGTGGAGGACAGATTATACATGCAAGCAATGCAAGAGATGGCATAAAGATTTCAAGCGCATATTACCGTCAGCCTCTTAAAATCGGCAGAGTAATGTAGGTGTGTGTGAAAAGTAATGATAATTTAGAGCGTGTTTGAAAATTGTTTTTTGCAAGATGTGCTTCGCACTTTGTGAGAATGAATTTTCAAATACGCTCAAGCTTCAACAGGCAAGTCTAACCTATGCTTCTTAAGCGGCAGATTTTAGACTTGCCTGTTTTAATAGGAGATTGATTTATGGATATAACATATAAAGTAATTATTGTGGTATCAGCGGTTCTGATTTTTCTAATTGTTAAAGGAATTTATGACGAACACAATTATAAAAAGCGATTGTATACACGTCTGAAAAACTCATGGGGGCGTCCTGTAAGAGAGGAATACCCACATGAGCTTATGAAAGTTATTGAATATTATTATAGGCAAAATAATTCTGAGGGAGACATAGATGATATTACTTATAATGATTTAAATATGGATACTATATATAAACGTGTGAATTGTACACTTACATCTATTGGTGATGAATATTTTTATGCACTTCTTAGAAAGCCTGTAACAGATATAAAAGAGCTTGAGGAAAGAGAGCGCATAATCAATATTTTTGAAGAAAATGAAGAGTTTCGTATAAAGCTTCAGATAGCACTTGCACGTATGGGCAAGGTTAATAAAATATCAGTATATCAATATTTTCAAAGTATACATGACATGGAAGGTGAAAATAAACTTTATCATATTGCATGTGCACTTGCGCTTGTTATTTCAGGTATACTCTGTTTTATACAGCCTGCAAGCATGGTGCTGGTGCTTATAGCTGTTATTATTTTTAATGTATTAACTTATTATAAAAGTAAGGCAAAACTTTATTCATATATACAAGTATTTGCATTTATAGTGCGTATTGCAGGACAGTCAGAGGAAATTGCAGAAGTAGAAGCCTGTGGACTTGAAGAATATATGGAGAGACTTACAGCTTGTACAAGAAAATTTAAAAAATTTGGCAGAAACAGCTGGCTTGTATCAGGGGGCGGTATGAGTGGCGATTTGTTTGATTCGATTCTTGATTATGTAAGAATACTCTTTCATATTGACCATATAAAAATATGCACAATGATTAATGAAATTAAAAAATATGATAAAGAACTTATGGAAATGTATGATATTATCGGGTACATTGACAGTATGATATCAGCCGCATCATATAGAGCAGGACTTGAAAATTGGTGTGTTCCAAAACTTAATGAGTATAAAGACTGTATTGGTGGCATGGAATTTGAGGATTTGTGCCATCCGCTTATTGCAGAACCAGTTGGAAATTCTATTAGTGTAAAAAGAAGTATTCTGCTTACAGGCTCCAATGCCTCTGGAAAATCAACTTTTATAAAAACAGTAGCAATAAATGCAATATTTGCACAGACAATTCATACAGTCCTTGCACAAAACTATAAATCCTGCTGTTACCACATATATTCATCTATGGCACTTAAAGATGATATTTTAAGTAGTGAAAGCTATTATATAGTAGAAATAAAATCATTAAAACGTATACTTGATAATATAAAAACATCAAAAGTGCCAATAATATGCTTTATTGATGAAGTGCTAAGAGGAACAAACACACTTGAACGAATCGCCGCTTCATCACAGATATTAAAACATATTGCAAAGTCTGGCGCAATGTGTTTTGCGGCAACACATGACTTAGAACTTACAGGAATTTTAGAAGACACTTTTGATAATTATCATTTTTCTGAAAAAGTTACAGAAGGAGATGTAATTTTTGATTATAAACTGCGAAATGGAAGTACAAAGACACGCAATGCAATAAAACTTCTTGATGTGACAGGTTATGATAAGGAGATAACAAGGAAAGCAGAAGAAGCGGCACAATATTTTCTTGAGTATGGAAAGTGGTGATATAGTTTAGAATGGAGGTAAATGATACTTGCAACGAATAGAACAAACATGCTCTAGTACATTGTTGTATTACAGATTTAAAACCGAAAAAACTTTTCCAATATTTTAAAAATAACAACATAAAGGTAACTATGCCATATATGGGTATATACTATATACATGGTATATCTCCATTTCCAGCACAGATAATTGTTGCAAAGGAACTGAAACCGGAAGAGCACATGTGGATTAAAGCCTTAACGGATAAAATGGAAAAGGACAATATGGAAAAGCTTATAGAAAAATCTGTAGAAATTTCTGATGAATATGAAAGGGAACTTGTAAAAGCAATTCTTGAAGTAACTTTGAACGCCAATAGTAGTTTAATTGAAGAATTGAGAGGGGATGTTAAAATGGGTGAAATGATGTTGAAAATAATGCAGCCTATGATATTGGAATTAGAAAAAAAGGCTAGAAAAGAAGGTATAGAAGAGGGTATAGAAGAAGGAATGGAAAAGGGAATAGAAAAAGGAAAAATACTTGGTGCAATAGAAATACTTCATAATTTTAGAAGTAATGATGAAATTAGAACAATAATTATGGAGAAATATAACCTTACAGAAAGTGATATAGAAAAATATCTATAAGAAGAGTGTTTTATAGCATAGCTTATAGTTGAAACATTTTGTGATTGACAAATGCAGCATTAAGAAACAATACACATTCACTACAATATTTTCCGCTAGTGTAATATATGATTGGCGAAGAATCCAATTTGAGTTGTTGCATTATTTTTTATCCTCCATTTCATTGATTAGTTTTTTATACCATTCAAT
>CAMWXG010000192.1 GCA_947178155.1 uncultured Lachnoclostridium sp. | reverse complement strand
GCAAGCGTATGCTTAAAAAGAATCATGGACGCTTTTTGGCAGTCGGACTTGCTGTCACAATGGCAATCACATCTGCTTTTACTACAGGTGTAGGTGCAGAAGCAGCAAATAATAAAACTGTTAAAAGTGTTACACTGAAAATTGGCACAAAAACTGTTACAAAGAAGACTTATACTCTTGCCGCAGGCAAGAAAGCTACAATTAAGGTAACTGTTTCACCTACAAAGGCAAAGAAGTCAGTTACATTTACATCTAACAAAAAAGCTATTGCTGCTGTTACTAAAAAAGGAGTAGTGACAGCTAAGTCAGAGGGCACAGCAAAGATTAATGTTACTGTAAAAGGCAAGGACAAAAAAACTAAAAAAACTTATGTAAATATTAAAGTTACAGGTGATGAGAGTTCAAATCCTGCTACAACTCCAGAGCCAACTGCACCATCATCACAGACACCAGGCTCGTCACAAACACCAGGACCGGCACAGTCTGAATTTTCATCAAATATGAATCCTATTGCTACAGTTGACAGTGCAGGAAATCCTATATATGGTGGTGATCCATCTATTTTAGTAGATGGCGATACAATATATTTGTATGTGGGACATGATGTATCTACAGTTGAGTCCTACAATATTCCTGAGTATTGCTGCTATTCAACAAAAGATCTTAAGAACTGGTCATATCATGGTACTGTTCTTAATATGAAAGATGTTACATGGGGAACTGCTGATGCTGCATGGGCAGGTCAGGTTATGAAATACAATGGTAAATATTATTTGTATTATTGCTCATGGGATAAGACAGACAGCGGAAAGCAGTCTATAGGTGTTGCTGTTGCTGACAGTCCGACAGGACCATTTATAGATAAGGGAACACCTCTTGTTAAAGGTTCAACAACAACAAATGAGACAAGTGGATGGAATGATATTGATCCTACAGCATGGATTGAAACTGATGAAAATGGTGTTACACATCGCTATCTTGCATGGGGCAATGGTAAATTCTTTGTATGTGAGTTAAATGAGGATATGATTTCCGTAAAAGATATAAATGGAGATGGAAAGATTACATTTGGCACACAGGCAAGTGGAAAGACTTCAAAAGATGTGGATATCATTGAAAAAGATGTTGCAGGTCTTACATTTACAGAAGCACCATGGATTTATCGCCGTCAGGATGCAAATGGCAGCTATACAGGTAAGTACTATCTGTTCTATGCATATGGTTGGAGAGAGCAAATGGCATATGCTACAACAGATGACTTAATGGATGGTAAATTGACGTTTGGCAATATTGTAATGCCTCCAAGTGTTACATCAAATACAAACCATATGGCAGTATTTGATTTCAATGGAAAAACTTACTTTGTATATCACAATGGTTCACTTCCGGCAGGAAGTGGTTTTAGAAGGACTCCTTGTATCACAGAGATTAATTTCAATGCTGATGGCAGTATTACAGAGATACCTGAAACCGCAGCCGGAATTAATGGAACTACTTCAAAGATTTATACTGGAACAGGGGATTTGATTTCTCACGAGAAATTTGAAAACTCAGGTGCAGATGCTGCTTATCCATATACAAAAGTTGGTGTAGGTGTATATGCGGGTGCAGATGCTAAAGATTCTGAGTGGGTTCTTACTCCAGGAAAAGCAGATACAACAAATGCAGATTATGTATCTATCCAGTCAGAAAATAAGCCGGGACTTTATCTTACAGCTAATGATGACAGAAGTGTAACTCTTGCACAGGATTATGATATAAAAGCTATTGCTGAAACTGCGAAGAAACAGACATTCAAAAAAGTTGCAGGTCTGTCTGATGCTAATGGTGTATCTTATGAGAGTGTATCACAGCCGGGTTATTACCTGACAATTCTTGGAGGTAAAATGTACCTTATGTCAGGTAAGGATTTTGCATCAACATTTTATTTAGATAACAAGCCTAGTGTTTCAGGGCCAAGTGGCTCATTGTCAAGTGATAATGAACTTGCAGGTATAACTGCATCAGCTGTTGACGGGGATAAAACAACTGAAATAACCGTAACAAAAGACAGTGCAGGTAATTACAGCATGAAAGTTCCATCTTCTGTAAGCTCTGTTAAGGCAGTACTATCAATGAAGGATAAGAATGGATATGTATTTGCAGGCGATGCACTTGCAGGCAGTGATGGAAGTGTTGATATTACATTGACAGGTACAAAAACTGAACTTGTTATAACAGTATATGCAGAGGATGCTGTGACAAATAAGACATATAAGCTGACTATTGAAAAGGATTATGAAGGATTCAAATTTGGCGGTGAAATTCTTAAAGTACTTGATTTTGAAAATCAGGCCGATGGAGCTTTAGCAGTTCAGAAGATGACTGGAGCAACAAAGGGACTTGAAGACAAATCAGATGTAACCTTTAAGTATTCAGATACTGGTGTGAATAGTGGAAAGGCAATAACTTTGGATGGAACATATGGATTAAAGCTGCTTGATGATGCATCTGTCCTCGGTGAAAGCTACACAATTTCATATTGGATTAAACCAACAGTACTTGGAAGTGCAGTTGATCCTACACTTACAGCAGGAACATTCTCACCAGAGTATTGGCTGAACCTGACATTTGAACGTCCTATTTGGTCTAATAATGGTGCATATGTAGATGTTACTGGTACAGTTGCTTACAAGGCAAATGAATGGCAGAATGTCGTACTGGTAGTTGATGGTTCAAAAGCAGGAACAGCAGCTAACACAGTACATGGCAAACTTTATATTAATGGAACTCTTGTAGGAGAAGGTGATGTTGCAAAAGGTATCATGATGCAGGCTAATTCAAAAGTTTATTTTGGAGCAAATGCATGGGATGCTTACTTTAGCGGAGATTTAGATGAGGTTATGCTTATCAAAGGCGCTATTGATGAGAAGGATGTACAGGCGATTTCAGGTGGAATCGTTACAGCAAAAAATAAAGGGAATTTATAATAACGATTAAATATTTGAGGCATAAAGTACGGATTTTAGCATGGCTGAAAAGTGCTGATGTATTTAAGTATATTGAAGTTTAAATAAGCTAAGGGGGCTGACTTTTTTGGTCAGCCCCCTTCAATGTATTAAATTTTTATATATTACTTTCCATATTGTTTTTTAAGCAATTCAAAAAATTCTTCTTCTGGCATTGGTTTTGCATAATAATAGCCTTGAACCTGATCACAGCCTATATGTTGTAATAAATCTACTTGTTCCTTTGTTTCAACACCTTCTGCGAGAAGTCCAAGCTTTAGCTTGTCTGCCATTAATGCTACATGCTCAAGTATAAGTCTTCCTTTGTTTGACACCATCATATTTTCCATAAATTTTTTGTCAAGCTTAATTACATCAAATGGGGTTTCCAAAAGAATGTTTAATGAAGAGTATCCGCTTCCAAAATCGTCCATAAGAAGAGTAAAGCCTTCTTCCTTTAACTGTAAAGCTTTTAAGCTTACTTGCTGGTTATCTACTGTTTCTGTTATCTCAAGCTCAAGCAGTTCTTTTGAAATATCAATTTCTTCTATCATACTGGAAAGAACTTCTATACATTCATCATCTCTTAAATGTATGCGTGATACATTAACTGAGACTGGGCAGTTATTAATTCCAATGTCCTCGCATTTTTTAATAAAGCGGCAAGCTTCTTCCCATATGTAATAATCAACTTTTTTGATAAAACCATTTTCCTCAATAACAGGTATAAATTCATTTGGGAAAATCATGCCACGTTCAGGATTATACCATCTTACAAGCGCTTCTGCTCCTATTATTTCATTTTTTGCAATACTGTATTTAGGCTGCAGATACATTAAAAACTGTCTTTCTGTTAAGGCAGTCTGTATATTTTCTTCAATAAACTTTCTATTATACAGTGAATCTTTAAACTGTTCTTTGTAAAACAAAATATTTGTTAAAATATTATTTTTAGATGCTTTTCTTGCCATAGCTGCTCTGTCTTCCATTTGTCTAAGTTCCATTTTTTTATCTTCAACAGTATATACACCATAAGACATCTGCAGTTTTACATCTTTAAAATTACTGATACTACTATCCACTTTTTGTATAAAGTTAACAAGCTCTTCCTCAGTATTGTATTCTGTTACCACCATAAATACATCACTGCGTAGATTTATAAAAAACTGGTTTTCATTACAGTTTTCTTTTAATTGAGTTATTATAAAGTCTAAAATTTCATCTCCAAACTTTTCACCATATAAA
>CAMWXG010000191.1 GCA_947178155.1 uncultured Lachnoclostridium sp. | reverse complement strand
TTGTGCAAACTGCACAAAATATATTTAAACTTCATTCAGAATACAAGCCGACAGGTGACCAGCCACAGGCTATCGAAGCCCTTGTGAAAGGCTTCCAAGAAGGCAATCAATTCCAGACTTTATTGGGTGTGACAGGCTCAGGCAAGACATTTACGATGGCAAATGTTATAGCACAGCTTAACAAACCCACTTTGGTAATAGCGCACAATAAAACACTCGCCGCACAGCTTTATGGTGAGTTCAAGGAGTTCTTCCCTGAGAATGCAGTGGAATATTTTGTGTCTTATTATGATTATTATCAGCCTGAGGCATATGTGCCATCATCTGACACTTATATAGAAAAAGATTCTTCTATAAATGATGAGATAGATAAACTTAGACATTCTGCGACAGCAGCACTTACTGAGAGAAAAGATGTTATTATCGTGGCAAGTGTGTCATGTATATATGGTCTTGGAAGTCCTATTGATTATCAAAATATGACTGTATCGTTAAGACCAGGTATGGTTAAGGATAGGGATGATGTCATGAAGCGTCTTGTGGACATGCAGTATACACGTAATGAGATGGATTTCAAACGTGGTACATTTAGGGCTCATGGTGATGTACTTGAGATATTTCCAATATCTGAATCTGATAAGGCAATAAGAGTAGAATTTTTTGGTGATGAGGTTGATAGGATTACAGAAATAGATGTGCTGACAGGTGAGGTAAAAGCAGAACTTGGTCATATGGTTGTATTTCCAGCATCACATTATGTTGTTGATCATGATGCATTAGAAAGGGCTATACTGGAGATCGAAAAAGAGCTTGAAGATAGAATACGATATTTTAAAAGTGAGGACAAGCTTCTTGAAGCACAAAGAATTTCAGAGAGAACTAATTTTGATATAGAGATGATGAGGGAAACAGGATTTTGCTCTGGTGTAGAGAATTATTCAAGACATTTATCAGGTCTTAAACCAGGACAGCCCCCACATACATTAATGGATTATTTTCCTGATGATTTTCTCATAATGATTGATGAGTCGCATATTACTCTTCCACAGGTCAGAGGAATGTTTGCAGGGGATAGATCACGCAAAACTACACTTGTAGATTATGGTTTCAGACTTCCTTCTGCTCTTGACAATAGACCATTAAACTTTGAAGAGTTTGAGGCTCACATTAATCAAATGCTTTTTGTATCTGCTACACCAAATGTATATGAAAGGGAGCATGAGCTTGCAAGGATAGAGCAAATTATAAGACCTACAGGACTTTTGGACCCTGAAATATTTGTGAAGCCTGTAGAAGGGCAGATTGATGATTTGCTTGGAGAAATAAGAAAGACAGTGAAGGCTGATAATAAAGTTATGGTTAATACTCTTACTAAGAGAATGGCAGAAGATTTAACAGATTATCTTAGAGAAGTTGGAGTAAGAGTAAAATATCTTCATTCTGATATAGACACTCTTGAACGTTCAGAAATAATAAGAGATATGAGAATGGACGTTTTTGACGTCTTAGTTGGAATAAATTTATTACGGGAAGGTCTTGATATTCCTGAAATAGCACTTGTTGCCATACTTGATGCTGACAAGGAAGGGTTTCTACGTTCTGAAATATCGCTTGTACAGATTATAGGAAGAGCAGCACGAAACGTAGATGGAAGGGTTATTATGTATGCGGATAACATTACAGATTCAATGAGAAATGCTATAGATGAAACAAATCGCAGACGTTGTATACAAAACAAATATAATGAGGAACATGGAATAACACCACAAACCATAAAAAAAGAAGTGAGGGATCTTATTAGTATATCAAAGAAAATTGAGAGTGGAACTGAGGAAATTGTTAAAGATATTGAGTCAATGAATAAAAAAGAACTTGATAAGCTTGTTTCCCAATTATCAAAGAAAATGAATACTGCAGCAGCAGAATTAAATTTTGAGCTTGCTGCTCAGCTTCGTGATAAAATTATTGAAATAAAGAAAAGTCTGAAATTATAAAAATTGTATTGCATCATGCCGGTTTTCGACGTATACTATTAATAAGTACAAAATGTATCTTAGGAAAATATGTAAAAATATAAATAACAGCTATCAATGTTGGTATGGAAGGAGGGAATTTGTATGATTATACAGAGAATATCACCAAATAGTGCAGCTAATCATTTATATATTTTTAATAATCACAATTATAATAATGTTAGAAATATGCAAGTTACACCAGTAAAGCCAATTAAAAAACTGTCAGCTTTTGAGGAAGACAGGTACAGATATACTGCCTTATACCAAGAGGAGAAGCAGACTGGAAATACAGTTAAGTCAGTTGAAACAAAACAGATTAATTCTATTAAAGAAGAATATGCTTCAGTTGAAAATGTAAGTTACAATACTGACAATATGTATGAGCGTGAAAAAATGTCAGCAGAAGCTTCAGTTTTCTTAGGTATGAATATTGATTTATTTGCATAATGGATAACAATTAACTTAGGGGGCTGATTTTTAAATGCGATGGTGGAAAAAACTTATTTTCTCTATTGTCAGCCTTGTATGGGGCTATATATCACTTGATTTTCTCTATTATGCTTTTCTTAAACTGACGGATGCAAAAGGAGCAGCACAAAACTATACACCTAAGGGTGAGGGTTTATATCAATTACTAGGTGCAGGCATGTTTCTTTTATGGTTCTTTATTAATGGATTGTATTTCTGGCTTATACAAAAAACATCACCACAGATAGATATGGTTGAGGAGAATTATAAGACAGGAGAAAAAAAGATTAGAAGAAAATGGGTTGATATAATACTACAGATAGCGTTTATAATTACCGGTTTGCTACTGCGTTGGACATATATAATGTATATTTATATACCTAACGCTTAAAATGAATATATAAGTTAAAATATTATAAGGGCTTTCGCTTATTTAATGCGTCGGCCCTTTAATACTTTTTATTATTTTAAAAATGACATTTTAGTTTTCTTTATAGACTTGATTTTATTTTCATTTGGTATAGTTTTTATACTTTGGTGAAATTTTAGTCTTTTTAATCTGCAACTGCAAGTTCTTCGTAACCTTCTGGAACTGTTATATTAAGAGTTTCACATATTTCTTTATTGTATTTCTTTGTAGTTTCAGGAGCAAATTGAACTTCCATTTCTCCAGCATTTTTACCATTTACAAGGATTTCATATGCCATCTCTCCTGTAGTGTATCCTAAATCATAGTAGCTTATAGAAAGAGTTGCAACACCTGCTATACATATACCTTCTTCCCCTGCAAATAGAGGTATACCAGCTGGCAGGACAACATTTTTTATTGTTTCAACACTTGAAGCCATTGTATTGTCTGTTGGCACATATATTGCATCACATTCGTCACATGCAGTAGTAATAACTGATTGAATTTCATTAGAATCAGCAGCTGTATATTCTTTATATGCAATGTTATCTTTATCAAGTGCTGATTTCATAAGATCTGCCTGATAAGCAGAGTTAGGTTCTGATGAGCAATATGCAATTCCCACTTGCTTAACATCAGGAAGGATCTCAAGTATCATTTTCTCCTGTTGGTCAATTGGAGCAAGGTCTGATGTTCCAGATATATTTGTTCCTGTGCTTCCCTTCCAATCAGATATATTTAATGCAGTTGCATAATCGGTTACAGAAGTACCAAGTATAGGAATAGAATTTGTTGCAGATACTGCTGCCTGTAGTGCCCCTGTAGCATTTGCCATGATGAGGTCAACATTATCTGTGACAAATCCATTACAGATTGTTGAGCAATTTGTCGCTTCACCTTGTGCATTTTGTGTATCAAATTCTACATTGTCGCCAAGCTTCTCCTTTAGGGCATCTTTAAACCCTTCTGTAGCTGCGTCAAGCGCTTCATGCTCAACAAGCTGGCATATACCTATGTGGTATGTCTTTTCATTAGATCCAGAAGATGCTTTGTTATCGTTTCCGCTTTCACTACCGCATGCTGCTAAACTTACAGTTACTGCAGCTGCCATAACTACGGATAAAAGTTTTTTTGTGAGTTTCATATTCTCCTCCATTCTGCTATTACCAAAAAAATACCTATCACACAAATAATACATGATGGGTAACAGCATTATTTATAATATGTAATTGTAACAAAAATATTATATAGCACAGGAATAGTATTCGTCAACTATAAAATTAATTAAATATAAAATAATAGTGTTATAATTGGAAGAATATGTTATACTATAAAAAATATTTACATTTTCCATAAATGAATTTGTGGGTTTTATTA
>CAMWXG010000190.1 GCA_947178155.1 uncultured Lachnoclostridium sp. | reverse complement strand
CTTTTTGTATTCCTTTATTCCCAGCTTCCTTTTTAGAAGTATCGCTTTTAGAAGTTTTCGGATTTGTCTTTTCTTTTTTTGTAGCTGATTTTGCTGCAGCTTCTTTTGGTTTTACTGCAGCTATTTTTATTTTCTTAAAATTTCTAAGCAGAAAAGCTATTGCATCATCTTCTATAGTACTTTGTGCACTTTTTACTTCAAATCCATTTTCCTGCAAAAATTGTACCACATCTTTACTTTTTAAGTCAGGAACTTTTTCCTGCATACTTCTTGCAATTTCATATATTTTCATTTTTGTTGCCATACGTTCTTACGACCTCCTAATCCATTTTTTTCATTATTGCTTGTGCAAGGCCTTCATCAGTAATTGCCAGAGATGCACGGAACTCTTTACCTATATAATGACCAAGTTCATCTTTTATTCCATGAATTCTAATCGGTACTTTGTAATACTCGCACATATTTCTAAACTTTTTTCTTGTATTTTCTGAAGCATCCTCTGCTACAATTACAAGGGCTGCTTCCCCTGATTTCACAGAGTTTTCTGTCATATATTCACCACTTTTTACTTTACCCGCCTTTTCTGCCAGTCCCAGCAGACGGAGTACATTCACATTCCCCACTGCCAATCATCTCCTTCTCAAGCTCTTCATACACCTCTTCAGGAATGGTAACCTTAAGGGAGCGCTCCAAAGCCTTTTTTTTCTTAACTAATTCCAGACATTCCACTGAATTACATATATATGCACCTCTTCCGTTTTTCTTGCCTGTAAAATCTACTTCAATATTTTCCTCTGGTGTTTTAATTATCCTAATAAGCTCTTTTTTCTCTTTGCGCTGACCACATCCAGTACACTGACGCAATACAACTTTTCTGGCATGGACGGTATTTTTAGTCCCCATTAATCCACCTCACATTTAATATCTATCTTATATCCTGTCAATTTTGCGGCAAGCCTTGCATTTTGTCCTTCTTTTCCAATAGCAAGTGACAACTGGCTTTCCGGAACCAATACCTTCGCAGTTCTTTCTTCTTCATTTACATCTACAGAAACAACCTTTGCAGGGTTTAATGCATTTCCAATAAGAACTGCTGGCTCATCACTCCATGTAATTATGTCAATCTTTTCACCACGAAGCTCATCAACTATTGCATTTACACGTCCCTGATTCATCCCAATACATGCTCCCACAGGATCTACATTGGGATTATTTGTTGAAACTGCCATCTTAGTACGTGAGCCGGCTTCTCTAGCAATACTTCTTATTTCAACAGTACCATCTTGAAGCTCTGTAACTTCTTCTTCAAAAAGCCTTTTTACAAACTCAGGGTGTGTACGAGAAAGCGTTATCCGAGGACCTTTAGGTGTATCTTTTACCTCTACAACATAAAGCTTAATATGTTCTGTTGGATTAAAATGTTCTCCTTTAACCTGTTCACTCTCCATAAGTATCGCATCTATATTGCCAAGATTTATACAGACATTTTTGCCACTATAACGCTGCACAATACCTGTAATAACCTCTCTTTCTTTTTCAAGATACCGTACATATAAAACCTTACGCTCTTCCTCACGAATTTTTTGTACCACCACCTGCTTTGCCTTTTGTGCAGCAATTCTTCCAAAATTCTTAGGTGTAATCTCTACATCTACTGTACCACCTATATCATGTACATCATACCTTAGTATTGCTTCTGTTATGCCTATCTGCTCTGTCGCATCCTCTATATCATCATCATCTACAACATTCTTTTGTGCGTACACCTTTACTTCTCCAGTTTCACGATTTATGTTTACCTTGATATTCTCTGACTTGCCGTATTGATTCTTACATGCAGCAATAAGAGAATTTTCAATGGCTTCCAATATTACATCTTTACTAATCTGTTTCTCCTTCTCTATCGCATCAAGCGCATCAATAAGTTCAGAACAGTCATTACTTACCGCTTTTGTCTTTCTCGCTGCCATTTTATTTTCCTCCTTATACACATCGCTGGTAATTTAGTACATTTATTAAATAATGCCAATTTAGTAATATTTACATACTTCCAGTCATGCCCGAAAAGCAGACACAAACAATCCATTGCAATCTTTCATTATACTGCATATCAAAAAATAACTGTAAGCTTAATTGTAGAAATGTCCGAACGTTTGATTTCATAATCCTCTGAAAAATCTGTTTCTATAGTAATTGTGTCATCTGTATAAGATTTAAGTGTACCTGTAATTTCCTTAACGGACACTATTTTTTTATTTTTTCCTGCTGGCACTTCCCTTGCTTTATAAAATCTTACATCAACATCTTTTCCAATACTTCGCTTATAATCTTTCTCTTTCTTTAACTGTCTGCCAAGCCCTGGAGAACTTACCTCAAGAATATATGCATCAGGAATGAAATCTTCAATATCCATAATATCACTTAATGTGCGATTAACAAGTTCGCAATCATTAAGCGTGATGCCTCCCTCTTTGTCAATATACGCACGAAGATACCAGTTACCTGCTTCTTTTACATACTCAACATCTACAAGTTCAAAGTTATTCTCTTTCATAATTGGTTCAAGAAGCTTTTCTGTACGCTCCTCGTATTCCTCATGTTTCGTCAAGTGCATTACCTCTTTTCTGCAAAACTAAAGAGTGGATTGCGCATCCACTCTTACTAATAATTACCATTATTAATACATCTAAAGTTTATCACTACTTTTCAATAAATGCAAGTGTTTTCGGTATTTTTAATTATATTTTTTTATTATCCTCGTTTCATAACCCTCTGCAAAAAGTCTCTTCTGTGCCCTTTCTGCTGCTTTATAATCACTATATCTTCCATGACATACACAAAAATAGTCATTATTTGGTTCTATAAAGCAGTCATATCCATCAGCCTGCATGTTTAATGCAAGATTTACAGCATTGTCATAATGTCTGAACAAACCTGTTTCGACGCTGAAACTTTCATCAGAACTGCCTTGTACATCAGCCCCTTGCACTGTATCAGCTATACCTTTTGCAATTGCCTGTGCAACCTCCGGAAATTTTAAATCAAAAAGATTATTGTCTTTTTCTGTATTTATAAACCCTACCTCTACAAGCGCTGCCGGCATTTTTGTTCTGCGGAGAACAGCAAGATTTTTGCGTTCCTCCACTCCTATATTGAAAAATCCCACTTTTTCAAGCTCGCTATTTATATTTTCCGCAAATACTGCAGGAATGCCTGAATTCTCATAAACAAGTGTCTGTACTCCTGAATACATTTCTGGAGATGTACTTGAATTTCTATGAATCGAAATAAAGTAATCTGCATCACTTTCATTTGCAATCTGTGCTTTTTGTGTAGGGCTTTGATATATATCAGTTGTTCTTGTGTAGAGCACATCAATTCCTTCATTTTCAAGAATTGTACCAATGGCAAGAGTAAGGTTTAATGTATCATCTTTCTCCTTCCTTCCATTAAAAGAAGCACCATTGTCATATCCGCCGTGACCTGCATCTAGCATAACTGTAGCCATATTTTCCCTCGTTAATAAATATTTCGTTTTCGTATTATTATATGTGATAGGAGGGGGAAGTATGAATAAAAAGTTTCTATATTCTATATCAAATATTGCTACTATCTACACCAAATGGTAAAGATGGTTTTAAATCCTCTTCTGAAGCACCATTTATAATAAGAAACTCTCTAATCAGTTTTATACCTTTTTCAACTTGCCTCTTTGCTAAACGATAATTTTTAATGTATCTTGTCTGAGATTCCCATCTTGAAATAGCTGGAGCAAAATTATAAAAATCTTCTGTATATCTAATTGGTATACTTTCCGCTTCACATGTATCTAATAAATCTTCAATTTGATGAGTTTTTTCATATCTTATTCCATTTATCTCCATTAAATGCTTTATTGCAAGTTCGGCAGATTGCTGCAGTGAATAGCCAATGAAGTTTAATTCTAACTCATCTCCTGAAAACAGAGAATAATTTCTGACAGCATACCTAAAATTCCCTTCGGCCCTATCAAACAATGTTTCATTGTTCATATACAATAACCCCCTTTTCATTAATTTCCTGCATTAATCTATCATCTACATCATAATTTGTCCATAAATCAATAGGCACCTCAATTCTTGGCTTTTTCAAACTAATTTCATGTTCAAGTTCTACAAAAACATCAATGTCACTCCATGGATTACATGCAGATGTAACACTACTTCCAAAAATAATAATTTTTTTAACACCCCTGTTTAATGAAAAATTACCAATTATTTTTCCTACATCTGATTGCTGTGTAGGAAAAATATATTCAATATTTTTAAATTTTTTACTTTCTTCCACACAAACTTTCCACATTATACCCTCTCCTGCAT
>CAMWXG010000189.1 GCA_947178155.1 uncultured Lachnoclostridium sp. | reverse complement strand
CTTGATCCGGTTCTTGCTAAAGTATAGCAGCTTTTTTTATGATGTATCCAAAAAAACTTATTGAAGTTGTAAGAACTTTGCGAAAAAATTTGCAAAAACAAAATTTTATTGCAATATAAAGCCAATTATGTTATATTATATACATAAAGGAGCAACTGCCCACAAAGTGGTTGACCTCCCGTTTGATGTTTATATAATAAACCTGCCAAGACCAGTCAAGTACAAGGCAGGTTTATTTATTTTCGCTTATTCCTACTATCTATGTAGGCAAGCAGTGTGATTACAAAAGTCGCAAACAGGATTAAATCCTGAAATGTAAACATCTTCATCAGCACCACCTCCCTTCTTCTGCGAAGTTAGGGAGGTTTTCCACCTTGTAGCGCAGTTACTCCTCATTAAAATTATAGCATAATCTACATAATCCAACAATATTTTTATATCTGTTACTATTCACCTCGTTATCAGTAACAGAGGCAGTGCTTTCAGCACTGCTTGCATACATTCTGCCAAAATAAGATTTTGTTCCAAAATCATACAAAATGGCGTGGTATGAAAAGTAACTTATATCTTCATAAAACAAAATACAAAAACAAAATTTTATTGCAATATAAAGCCAATTATGTTATATTATATACATAAAGGAGCAACTGCCCACAAAGTGGTTGACCTCCCGTTTGATGTTTATATAATAAACCTGCCAAGACCAGTCAAGTACAAGGCAGGTTTATTTATTTTCGCTTATTCCTACTATCTATGTAGGCAAGCAGTGTGATTACAAAAGTCGCAAACAGGATTAAATCCTGAAATGTAAACATCTTCATCAGCACCACCTCCCTTCTTCTGCGAAGTTAGGGAGGTTTTCCACCTTGTAACGCAGTTACTCCTCATTAGAATTATAGCATAATCTACATAATCTGACAATATTTTTAGGTTGTATCCCAGCCCTTCTACATAGTTATACTTTAAAAAGCAAAAAATAGACTGTCATACCAAAGGTATGACAGTCTATTCTCTTCATGTATAAAAGCATTTCTGCTAATTTTTAATTATTTGTATGTCTTATAAAGAGCAGCAACCTGCTTATCTGTAAGAGCCTTATTCCAAAGATTTACTTCATCAAACCAACCCTTGAATGGTGTATCCCATGCATTAATTCCAAGGAAAAATCTATTGCTATTAGACATTGTACCATTTGCAATAGTACCATTTCCATAAAGTTTTCCATTTACATATGTCCAGCCATGAGCACCTTTAACATATCCTTCGTCACCTTTTTCGCCATATTCACATGTATCATTTGCATCAACAACAAGTGTAATATGTGTCCACTTTCCTGTTTCAACAGCTTCTTTTTGAACCCATGTGCCATTCTCATCCTGATAGCAATACCATGGGAACTCTTCCTTAGCACCATTTGTCAAAGCATGAGACCAAATAAGAGGCGAACCGTCAGTACCTATATCAGTTCTCTTTGTAATAGAAAGCCACTTTGTATTCTTAACATCTGTAATCTTATTCCCTGTAAAGAATAGGGCCATATAGTCACTTAAGCTACTCTCAGGCTTTACCCAGAACGAAACTGTCCATGACTTGCTTCCAAGTTTAACACCCTTAAGTTCTGCACCATATGATGAAGAACGGTCTAAATAAAGAGCTTTACCTTTCTTACCTTTCTGATATTTAAGCTTTACTTTCTTTGCATTTGCTGCTTCTGGCATAGTACCTGTGTCAGTTTTACCTGTAGTAAAGTTATTAGTATCTCCTTTACGCGCAACTGCAACAACATTCTTGTTAGCTTTGTCCATATTAAAAGTATATGTTGCCTTAGGTGCCTTTGCAGCATCTGCTGTTGCCGGGTTTACTGCTGCTACACTTACTACCATAGCGGCAGCTAAAACACCGCTTAAAAATTTTTTAATCATAATTTAACTCCTCCTTCATAAAATATCCTTCATTAACTACTAAATTATTTTAACATTTTGTACAATATTTGTCAATACTCTGTGTAAAAAATATGAATAATTTTTGATTTTTTAGTGATTTTTTTAACAATTTACACAAATATCAATCTAAATATAATAATGTTTCACTTAATTATAAATTAACACTATTTTGCCTTAACCTTAATAATTGTATAAGCGCTGTATTCATCTTTACCATTAAACTCCTTATAAGAACGCACTCTTATGTAATATGTCTTACCTTTCTTAAATACCTTATCAGTATCAGTGTATGTACAACTTTTTGAAGATGTTTCTGTTATATATTTATAACCTTTTGCCTTCTTTTTACTGTAGTATATTTCATATCCCTTTGCACCTGATACCTTGTTCCATGATACTTTTAGCTTATTCTGATTCTTGCCTGTCTTAATAGATGCCTTAAGACCTTTCACTTTGCCAAGCTTTGCAACTATAGATATATTTACACTGTCAGACTTGCTTATACCACCTTCTGTATATGTAATAACCAGTGTTTTAGTACCTGTGCCAGATGTGTCTATATCTGCAGCATTACTTGTAAAATCTGTAACCTTCTTACTTGTTCCATCAGCATATGCAGCAGTTACAGTTACATTAGATGTGTTAACCTTGTCACCTTTATGAAACTGGTTCTCACCTATTGTAGCAGCTATAGAACGAAGAGATTTATTGTTTTCATCTACTTCTGTATAGAAAGTTGATGCACATTTATTGCTGCCATCGGTAAGTATGAGCGAGCCATTAAATATAGTAAGATATCTGTTCGGATATGCTATACTTTCAAATGAAACACCAGAAGCATCATCAAGCCCTTTTATGCTTCTGAAAGTTTGTGTTTTTGCCGTAGCAGCAGAAGCATCTGTATCTTGTGTAAGCATTACCTCTGACTCACTTACTGTTGTAATATAAAGTCCCGGCTTATTTTCTGACTGTATTGATACATATGCGGCATTTTCCTTATCTGCCTTACCATCCATAAAGAGCCATTGTGAATCCTCATTTTCTTCACCAATGCCCGCCCCCATATTAAGACTTATAGGGTAATCACCATCTGAATTAGTATTCTTATATGTCACATGAGAAAGTTTCTCCCCTGAATTAGTATATATTTCAGATGTATTTCCAAAAAGCCCTGATGCAAGTTCCGGAACAGGATTTACACTCCCATCCTCCGCAAATGTAAGCTCTGCTATATTGCCTATACGACGGTAGCCATTACCTCCCGGCAGTGCGCCATTATGATAAATGAAATATGTCTTTCCTTTAAAATCACATACACCCATATGGCTTGTATTTGAAGTTGCATTTGGAGGCATAATTACACTTCCATACTCCCATTCGCCAGTCATAAGATTATCTGTTGTAGCATATGCCGAATCTTCTCTCCAGTTATGAGCATAGAAGAGATAATATTTGCCATAGTAATTGCCATTTTCATCCTGACGTCTGTAAATCCATGGCGCTTCTGTAAATCTCTGAAGTCCTGCAGTACGTTCTATAATATCTGCACTTTTAACATCAGTACCACATGTAATATTGCCATCTCCATTTAAATCTTTGACATTAAGCATGTCCTCTTCAAGTTCGCATATATAGAATTTACCATTGCCCCATGCAAGATAACGATGCTCTACACCATCTTCTCCCGTCTCAATCCACACAGTTGGATCAATATCATTCCAATTGCTTGTCTGAGGCTCTGTAAGAGTTCCCCTTACTATAGGCTCTCCTTTGTCAACAAACGGTCCTGTAGGACTTTCTGAAACTGCCACACCTATTGACTGCTTTCCCATTGATGTCTTATCCCATGAACAATAATAGAAATAATATTTATCTTTAGCTGCTTCTTTATCATAATGTTTAACTACCTGTGAAGCCCAGCCTGATGTTTTATCACTGCTCCATGGTAAATCTGCAGACATAATAGGACCTTCATATTTCCAGTCATTTAAATCCTTTGTAGAATAACATATCCACTCAGGTATGTTATATACAGCTCTTGCACATTCTGAGTCTGTAGAAACATCATGCCCTGTATAAAGGTAAAGTGTATCACCATCTACCAAAACAGCAGGATCCCCACCATAAATCATATTGCCATTTGTGTCATATCCACCCAGTGGATTAGATGCCGTATTTCGAGGAAGGGCAACCTCACCTTCTGCAACAGCTGCTGAAGTAGTCACTGTAAGTGTACCAGAACCTGTTTCTGATGCCCGTGGTGCATCTGCTGTTGTGTCTGCTGTGGCGTCAAGTCCATATGTAAATGACGAAGCAACAAGCGCCAAAGTAAGTACAGATGCCATGATTTTCTTTTTTCTCATAAACTTCAACCTCTCCTTATATTTTTAATTATTAATTCATCGCAAATTTTTGTTTTATAAATTTTGCCATACAATATACTGCCATCTATTAGGT
>CAMWXG010000188.1 GCA_947178155.1 uncultured Lachnoclostridium sp. | reverse complement strand
AAAATATATTTATAAAAGAATAATCTAAGTAAAAACAGACATACTGAAATGTAAAGACAGTATGTCTGTTTTTGTTTTTGAAAATTTAGTAAAGGGCGCAAAGGCGCAGAAATGAGGGGTATTATGAATTTATCTAAAGTAGGAATAATAGGTTGCGGATTTGTAGGAGCTACAATTGCATTTTCTCTTATGCAGGATTCATTATTTCGTGAGATGGTACTTATAGATGTTGACAAAGATAAGGCAGAAGGAGAAGCTATGGATTTAAATCATGGAATACCTTTTGCAAAGCCAATAAATATATATGCTGGTGACTATAGCGATTTAAAAGATGCAGGAATTATTATAATAACAGCAGGTGCAGGTCAGAAGCCGGGCGAGACAAGGCTTGATTTGGTTAATAAAAATGTTGCTATATTTAAAAATATGATTCCAAGTATTACTAAATATGTAGATGATGCAATACTTTTTGTGGTAAGTAATCCTGTTGATATTCTTACTTGGGTTACTCTTAAATTGTCCGGATTTAAAGAGAATCATGTACTTGGAAGTGGTACAGTCCTTGATTCGGGAAGACTTAAATATGTTATAGGTACACGTCTTAATGTGGATCCAAGAAGTGTTCATTCATTTATAATTGGTGAACATGGGGATAGTGAAGTTACTGCTTGGAGCAGCGTAAATATAAGTGGAGTGCCAATTAATCAGTTTTGTGAGATGCGCAATTATGAAACGAATGATGAAAATAAGATGAAGCTTTCTAATATGGTTAAAAACAGTGCATATGAAATAATAGATAGAAAAGGAGCAACATATTATGGTATTGCTATGGCTGTAAGGAGAATATGTGAGAGTATTGTACGAAATGAAAAAAGTATACTTACAGTTAGCAGTATGCAGCATAACTATTATGAAGCTGACGGAGTATGTATAGGTATGCCGGCAGTTATAGGAAATGATGGTATAGAGCAGGTAGTATGTCTTGACTTAGATGAACGTGAGGCTAAACTCTTTAAGGAATCAATAAATGCTATGAAGCAGGTAATAAATAGTATTAACATGGATTAAGCAATACAAGTTTATTATAATTTGATAGACTATTTAAGAAAAATTGTGTATAATATATGTAAGATAAAAAGCACTTTTTATAATATTGAAGTCAATTATTGTTTGGCTTTAATGTCATATTATTAGATTATGGGATGCAGTCCGGCACACAAATACTGGACTGCATTTTAAAAAATGGAGGTGGCCTATGAAATCATTAAGAACTAAAGTACTTATACCGATACTTGTATTGGCTGCAGTATGTATTGTATATGCATTATGGGGAATAAATTCAACATCACAGCTTAAGAAGGAGAGTATTCAAAATTCAATGGATAATGTTGATGCTATACATAAACTTGATACATTGTCAAAAGATTTTCAAACAATGCAGAAGCTTTTATATACATATTTTGTAACTAGCCGCAACAGTGTTAAAGCTCAGGTGCTTGAAGATATTGAAGAGGTGAGGAGCAAAGTTTCAACAGAGATTGAAGAGTATGGAAAGCTTTTATCAGGCAGCAAAGGTGAAAAGCTTAATTATGATGTATTTAAGGCAAATTATGTTAAATTAAGTGATGTATATGATGAGGCAGTATCATTATGCAGAGATGAGAAAGATATAGATTCGGCTATAGATATGGCTAATGAGGACCTTGTAAAAGTTGTGGGGAATGCAGAGGCAAATATTGCAAAACTACTTGATGACAGGCAGGCAAATATTGAGGCTTCTAATAAGGAACAGATAGCTACATTTAATGCGAATATAAGCTTTAATATTGCAATGATTATAATAGCATGTATAGTATCTGTTATTGCATTATTTAGTTGTATTGTCACTATTACTAATCCAACAGGTAGGGCAACAAAGAAACTTCAGGATATTATAAACAGGCTTGAAGAAGATAATGCGGATTTATCAGTTCGTATTCCAATAGAAACTAAAGATGAGGTAGGAAAACTTGTTGAAGGTATTAATAAGTTTATGGATGTTCTTCAGACAGTTATAGGTGATGTTGTTGAGAGTTCTCGTAAACTAAAGGGAGCATTTGATGGTGTATCAGAAAGTGTTGAAAATGCTAATGAAAGTTCATGTGACGTATCTTCTGTAATGCAGGAGCTTTCAGCATCTATGCAGGAGGTATCAGCTACAATTATTGCGATAGATAAAGATATCCAGGAGGTTGATAAAAGTATTGGAGTTTTTACAGAGGCAAGTGCAGGTGTTTTAACTTATTCAGAGGAAATGGAGATGCGTGCATCTAATTTAGAGAAAGATGCTGTGGACAGCCAGAGTACGACACAAACAATGATTGGACAGATTATAGAAAGTCTTAAAGCGGCAATAGAAAATAGTAAAAGTGTGGAAAAGGTAGAAAGCCTTACAAATGATATTCTTTCGATATCAAGTCAGACTAATCTTTTGGCGCTTAATGCCTCAATAGAAGCCGCAAGGGCAGGAGAAGCTGGTAAGGGTTTTGCTGTAGTAGCTGATGAGATAAGGCAGCTTGCAGAGAGTAGTCGTGAGACAGCTAATAATATACAATCAATTAATGAAACTGTTATAATAGCTGTAAATGAATTAAGTAAAAATGCAAATAGAATTGTTAATTATATTGATGATAATGTTCTTCCGGATTATTTAAATTTTGTAGAGTCAGGGCGTAAGTATAGTGGGGATTCTGTTTATATAAATGGGGAGATGAAAAAGATATCTGATAAGACAAATGAGCTTCGCGATGTTATACATAAACTTACAGAAGCAATAAATAATATAGCTTCTGTTGTTGAGGACAGTGCTAAAGGTGTTGAAAATGCTGCTTTAGGGACAACTTCTCTTGCAGGCAGTATTTCAAAGATACAGGATGATATTGAAGATAGCATGAATGTTGTAGATAATATGGAAGAACAATGTGGGAAATTTAACATTGTCAGGTAAGTTATAGCTTAGCTGTTTAGTAACAAAAAGTAAATTGTAGATATGTATGCTTATAAGAAAAACCGCCTTAAATGGCGGTTTTTTAAGTAATTAAAGTATAGAAGGCTGCCGATAAATATCTAGAGAGCATTATATAGTAACTATTTGTATGCTTTTAATAAAAGACAGGAAGGAAGATTTTATGATTACAGTTCCAAATTTACAAGATTACAATTATAGTAATGTACAAGCAAAGAAAGAAGGTGATAACAAAAAGGTGGCTTCTGTTAGTCCTATATTTAAAGAAATGAAGGATAAGGAAGCAGAAAAGAGTAAAAAAGCAAAAACGAAAAAGGATGATGAAAAAGAAGACAGCAGTTCACAGATAATTGTCAAACCAGATGGTTCAAGGGTATTGATTATTACTACAAAGGTTGGCGGTATGGAAACAAATATGAGTATAAAAATATCTGAACCAACATATATGCCAAACGATTCAGAATATTTAAATGAAGAAGAGTTTACAGAGACAGTAGCAGATGATATGTAAAATAAGCAATATGACCGCTTGGACTCATAAGAGGGAGCGGATAGCATTTCCGAATGACAGAGGAAATAGCATAAAGTAAATATCAGGAGGAAATTAAAATATGAGTTTAGAATTTTCAAATGTAACTAATTATTATAACAAATATAATAGTACGAATGAAAAATGTAGAAACAGTGATATTGTTTCAGGATTTGCAGAAAATATAGATAAGGTAAAAAAGGAAAGTGTAACAAAGGAATATAAAAGAAAACATCCTGAAAATGCAGACCATGTGGATGAGCAGATAAGAGCAGGCAGGTCTGTACTCAAAAAGAATGGAGTAGAAAATGTTTCAAGAGAAGAAATGTCTATGGATGAGTATAAAGATTTTATAATGAAACTATTGGACAGCATTCCATTTGATTATACCAGATTAACGGATAGAGAGATTGTATCTATTTCAGATAATGGCTGGGAGCAGATGAAGAATGATGCTGATTACGAGGCATGGATATTGGGATATACAGTAGAAAACCGCTCTGTGCGCAATCCTTTTGCAGGCTGGGTTGGTGCCTCAGGCAATTTATGTGTAGAAAAATTTGGTGCCTCTATTGAAGAACATGTAGGGCATAGTGTCCCTATGAACAAAACAGGCAGTAATAGCTCTATTTTAGATGATGATGAAAAATCGTGGTGGAAGAAACGTAATGAGGAGATAGAAGAAGAGTTGGAAAAATATATTAAAAAAGCACAAAAGAGGAGGGCAGCACAGGAGGCATTGATGAGACAGGAAAGTCTGCAGAAACATTTTGAAAGCAGTCAGCGTCTGACAGAATATTTAAGTGGAAATATATCTGATGATATACAAACTGCAAATACACAAACTTCTAAATACTTTTTAGAGTCAGC
>CAMWXG010000187.1 GCA_947178155.1 uncultured Lachnoclostridium sp. | reverse complement strand
GCGGTAATACTTGGTATTATTCAGGGGTTAGCTGAGTTTCTGCCAATTAGCAGCTCAGGTCATCTTGTTATCATAAAGCAAGTGCTTGGTGTTGATTTGGGAAATGGCGGTATGTTTTTTGACGTAATGCTTCATTTTGGCACGCTTGTTGCAATATTTGCAGCATTTAGAAAAGATATTGGTAAACTTATCGCCGAAGGAGTACATATTTTAATTGATATTTTGGCAAATATATTTATTTTTTTTGCAAGGATTTTTAACAGAAATATTAAATATAAGCATGTGATAAGAAGTTCATATCGTAAATTTGTTATGCTTATAATTGTATCAACTATACCGACAGGTATTATAGGAATTCTTATGTCTGATATTGTTGAAACTGCAAATGATATGATAATTGTACCGGGGGTATGTCTTCTTATTACTGCTGTATTTCTTATTTTAGCAGATTTAGCAGAAGCAGGTGATAAGAAACCAAAAGAGGTTTCTTACGGCAGTGCAGGTTTAATCGGAGTTGCACAGGGATTTGCAACAATGCCGGGAATTTCACGTTCTGGCACGACTATTACGGCGTGTATTTTATGTGGTTTTGACAAAAAGTTTGCTGTTAAATATTCTTTTATAATGTCAATTCCTGCAGTATTAGGTGCAGTTGTACTTGAACTAAAAGATTTCAATGTGGATATTATAGTAGAAGATGATATAATAGCATGTGCTGTGGCAACAGTTATAGCAGCAGTAGTAGGTTATATGGCGATTTGCTTTATGATGAGACTTGTAAGTGGCAAGAAATATAAATATTTTGCAATTTATTGTGTAATAGTTGGCTGTATTGCGATAGGATATAATTTTATGTAATAGTGAGGTAGTATGATGGCAGCGGCAAAAAGGGCTACGACTGTGAATGAAAATAACGCAGACAAAAGCACAAATACTTCAAATAAAAAGAAGCCTGCATCGAAAAAGAGCAGGAAATCAAAGGCAGAGCAGGAAAAAATATACAGGCGCAAGGTTGAAGAAGTCAATGAATATAAGGACAGAATGGCTTTTGAAACTGCACTGACAATGCTGGTGCTTTCTATTATTGCAGTATTTTTATATTTAAGTTATTTTGGGCTTGGCGGTATAGTTGGAAGAATATTTGGCGGTTTTGCATTTGGGATATTTGGCTGGAGTGCATGGCTGCTTCCTCTAGCTGCAATAATTGGGTATATTTTTGCTGTTGTAAACAGCGGGGACAGGCGTGTAAAAAGAAAAATCATAAGTTCCGGGGTATCTGTATGGCTTCTTCTTGGGATTACTGACATTCTTTTTAAACAGGAGTTAATGTCTGAATATTATTCAAGCCATAAAGTTATGCACAAAGGATATTTTGACTGCATGAATTTGACACTTGAAGATGTATTTAAATCAGGCAGGACAAGTGCTGGCATGCTTGGAAGGGCTATAAGCAGTATTTTTACAAAAATTACAGGAGAAGTTGGTGCTGTTATTATAATGTTTGCACTTTTCTTGCTATGCCTGTTTATTTTTAATGGAGTAGAACTTATGGCGGCAATCCGTAGAAGAAATGCATATATGCAGGAGATGGAGCAGACATATGACGAAATAAGCGGTGCAGAGGATTATACAGAGCCTTTGTATATGCCTGCAAAAAAAAGACGCAGGACAAGTTCAGACATCAGAAGGTCAGATAATGTGATGCAGTCTATTAATCTTAGTGCTGTAAATAAAAGCCTTGATGCGCTGGATGCTTTGAGAGGCAATAATCCTGAATCTGCTTCCAATAAATCGGATTATAAAGGTAAAGCTAAAACTGATAGGAATATAAAAAATAAGGATAAAGTTAAGCCTGATATTAATACTGATTATAGCAATACACTTAAAACTGATATTAATTATAACAGTACAGTTGATTATGATATTAAATTAAATAAAAATTTAAGTGAAAAGGATGAGAGTATAAGAACTGATTTTAATAATGAAAATGATTTTCTTAACAATCAGGAAACAGATGAGGAAAGAAGAAGGCGTACAATAGCAGGAATTCCAATCTTTAGAGAAGAAATGGAATTAAAATTTGGCAAAAAAAGTGGCAATCTGCAAACAGATACAGTTCACGAAGGTCCTCAAATAATAGAAATATTCAAAGATGATGATATAGCAAATGATATAGAAGATTTTGATACTGTTAAAGCAGATAATAAGAATACCAGTGAGCCAATTTCAATTAAAGCCAATTTATATAATGAGAACATTGCTACAGAAAATAATGTAGAATATAAAGCTCCTTTTGACAAAGAAAATTCTATTGTAAAAGAAGAAGCTTTTAAAGAAGAAAGTGTTGTGACAGAAAATGAAGCTTTTGTAAAAGAAAGTGCTGTGACAAGCGACGGATTTTTTAAAGATGAGAACTTTGTAGCAAGCGATGAATTTTTTGAAGTAGAAAGCTCTGTGGCAAAAGATGAAGCTTTTGAAGTAGAAAAACCTGTAACAAGAGATGAAGCTTTTGAAATAGAAAAAACAGTTGCAAAAGAAAATGTTTTGGCAACAGGATTAGAGAAGCTTCCTCTGCCTAGCCATATAAGCCTTAATGATGATAAGATATTGCCGGTCAAAAAGGAATTACCACTTGAGGAAATGTCAACTTTAGATGTACTTGAGCAAGAGGATTTGGAAACAAATACCACACAGGAAAATGTACAAATGCCACAGCCTTCATATAAAAGGCCTGAAAAAACTACAAATCATGGACGGATTGGCGGGGAAGGCTATGTATCTGCATCTGATACATTTAATGCCTTAAATGACAGCAAGGAGGCAGAGAAAGAAGAGAGTAAAAAAGAATATGTTTTCCCTCCAATAGAGCTGTTAAAACTACCTGATAAGTCAGACAGCAAAATGTCAGATAATGAGCTTAGAAATACTGCATCAAAGCTTCAGGAAACTTTACAGAGTTTTAATGTAAATGTAAAGATGGGGGCTGTTACATGTGGTCCTACTGTTACAAGATATGAAATGATACCAGAACAGGGTGTAAGAGTAAATAAGATTACAAATTTAGCTGATGATTTAAAGCTAAGCCTTGCATCTTCAAGCATAAGAATAGAAGCGCCTATCCCCGGAAAATCGGCTGTAGGAATAGAAGTGCCAAATCCAGAGCCTGGTATGGTTGCATTTAGAGAACTTCTTGAAGGTGAAGCATTTCGCAAAGCAAAATCTCCTGTTACATTTGCAGTCGGAAAAGATATTGCAGGCAAACTTGTTATGACAGATATAGCTAAAATGCCTCATCTTCTTATTGCAGGTGCAACAGGTTCAGGTAAATCAGTTTGTATAAATACACTTATAATGAGTATTTTATATAAGGCAAATCCTGATGATGTTAAGCTTATAATGATAGATCCTAAGGTAGTAGAACTTAGCGTTTATAATGGAATACCACATCTTTTCTGTCCTGTTGTTACAGATGCTAATGAAGCTGCTGCCGCATTAAATTGGGCAGTACGCGAAATGATGGACAGATATGAAAAGATTAAAGAACTTGGCGTCAGAAATATTTCCGGATATAATGAGAAGGTTAAAACTCTTGAAGGTGCCGAAAATGCAGGCTATAAAAAAATGCCATTCCTTGTAATAATAGTAGATGAGTTTGCAGACCTTATGATGGTTGCATCAAAAGAAGTTGAAGAAGCTGTATGCAGACTTGCACAGCTTGCGAGAGCCGCAGGAATACATCTTGTGCTTGCTACGCAGCGTCCTTCTGTAAATGTAATTACAGGTCTTATAAAAGCAAATATCCCATCAAGAATAGCATTTTCAGTATCATCAGCAACAGATTCACGCACAATACTTGATAGAGGCGGTGCTGAAAAGCTTATAGGAAAAGGTGATATGCTCTTTTTCACATCAGGATATTCAGAACCAGTACGTGTTCAAGGCGCATTTGTTTCAGATACAGAAGTAAGTGATGTGGTTGAATTTCTCTGCAGTAACAATGAAGAGCCTGAATATAATGAAAATGTTACTCAAATAGTTGAGCCAGACAAAGAAGCTGCTGCCGAACCAAAAGAAACAAAACATGACAGAGATGAGTATTTTGAAGATGCAGGAAGATTTGTTATTGAATCTGGAAGAGCAGCGGCAGGGCAGCTCCAAAGACGTTTTTCAATAGGTTTTAACAGAGCAGGAAGAATTATTGACCAGCTTAACAAGGCAGGGGTTGTAGGTCCGGCAGAGGGTACAAAGCCACGAAAGGTACTTATGTCAATGAATGATTTTGATTTATTTTTAGGCAATGTTGCACCTGTTGATGAAGAAGAGATAGAAAAAGTAGCACAAGAATTTGCAGGCGAAAATGAGGTGTATAATGAGCAATTTTAAAGGTAGTATTGTAACAAATTCATTTCTTAAATCAGGTAAATTTACAGAACATTAA
>CAMWXG010000186.1 GCA_947178155.1 uncultured Lachnoclostridium sp. | reverse complement strand
ATATGAGCAAAGTTACAGTTTTTATGCCTGTATATAATGCAGAAAAATATTTAAACCAGGCAATTGACAGTATTTTGAATCAGACATATAAAGATTTTGAACTTTTGATTATAGATAATTGCTCAACTGATAATAGCATTTCCATAGTTGAACAATATCAGGATTCTAGGATAAATTTTATAGTTAATGAAAAAAATATTGGTTTAACCGGAAGCAGAAATAAAGCTTTAGAGGTTTGTAATAGTGAATACATATCACTTTTGGACGCTGATGATATTGCATTACCAAATAGATTGCAAAGAGAAGTTGAATATCTGGATGCTAATAAGGATATAGCAGTTGTTGGTGGTTATGCAGAGACAATATATGAAAATGGTTATGGTAAAGATATGTTTCGTCCACAATTAATAAATTGTAACTATATACGCTCATATATGATTTTTAATAATGCTGTTGCAAATGGCAGCACTATGATAAGAAAAAGTGTAATAGATGAAAATAATATCAGGTATACAGATAATTGTTATGGTGTGGAAGATTATAAGTTTTGGTGTGATGTATTAAAAGTTGGAAATATAGCTAATATAGGTGAAATCTTTTTGAAATACAGGGTAGTTCCAAATAGTGTTACAACAATAGCTAATTCAGATAATTCAAATGAAAGAAAAAGAGTAATAAGAGAAATTCAAAAAGACAATATTGAGTTTTATGGTTTTAAATTTTCTGATAAAGAGATTGATATATTGCTTGATGTTTTTCAGGAAGATGGAATTATAAAAAGTTATGAAGATATAAAAATACTTTATGGTGCTTTGAAGTCTATGGCTTCACAGGCATATTCAAAAAAATTAAGTTTCGCAAAAGAAGTTGAAACAATGTGCAGAAAGCGTTTTGGTGAAAAGATTGCAAAAGCTATGTTTTTATGGAATGAGGATAAGATATGAAGGTAGTTATTTTAGCAGGTGGATATGGGACAAGAATAAGTGAAGAATCACAGGAAAAACCAAAGCCAATGATAGAAATTGGCGGCAAACCTATTATGTGGCATGTTATGAAACTTTATTCATTTTATGGATATAACGAATTTATTATATGCTGTGGATATAAGGGGCATATGATTAAAGAGTATTTTGCTAATTACTATCTAAATAACTCTGATGTTACATTTGATTTAAATAGCAATAGTGTTACTGTACATAACACATATTCAGAACCTTGGAAAATTTCTTTAATAGATACAGGAAAAGATACCATGACTGGTGGAAGAGTTAAACGCATAGAGCCTTATGTAGATAAAAGTCCGTTTTTTCTTACATATGGTGATGGTGTTTCAGATGTGAATATTAATGCTTTGTTGGAATTTCATAAAAAATCAGGGAAGAAGGCAACTATTACGGCTATACAGCCGGAAGTCCGTTTTGGGCATATTGACATTGCAGATAATGGAGAAGTACTTAGGTTTGCTGAAAAGGAAAAACAGGATATAGGCTGGATAAATGCAGGATTTATGGTTTTAGAACCTGATATATTTAGCTATATAAAGGATGATACTACAGTTTTTGAACGCGAACCGATGGAGAGATTGGCAGAGGAAAGAGAACTTTCTGCATATAAGCACACAGGGTTTTGGCAGTGTATGGATACAATGCGCGACAAAAAGAAATTAGAAGAATTAGATAAAAGGGGGACAGCGCCATGGAAAATATGGGAAAGGCAGTAGATTTCTCTTTTTACAAAGATAAAAAGGTATTAATTACAGGAAATACCGGCTTTAAAGGTTCATGGATGTCAATGGTACTTTTAACATTGGGAGCAGAAGTTTATGGATATGCATTAAAGCCACAAGAAGATAATTGTATGCACTATATATTAAAATTGGACAAGGAATATAAAACATTTTATAAGGATATAAGAGATTTGAATTCCTTAAAAGAAGCCATAGATTATGTAAAGCCTGATATAGTAATACACATGGCTGCACAGCCTATAGTGCGCGAGTCATACATAGCTCCTGTATATACATATGAAACAAATGTCATGGGAACAGTCAATGTATTGGAAGCTATGCGCTATGTAGATACAATTAAATCGTTTGTGAATGTAACAACAGATAAAGTATATCAAAATAATGAATGGGAATGGGGATACAGAGAAACTGACAGGTTAAATGGATATGATCCTTACTCAAATTCTAAATCCTGCTCAGAATTAGTAACATCTTCTTATTTTAAATCATTTTATCAAGATAGTGAAATGTCAATATCGTGCTGTCGGGCAGGTAATGTTATCGGCGGAGGGGACTTTTCAAAAGACAGAATAGTTCCAGATTGTGTAAGAGCTGCTATAGATAATAAAGAAATTGTTATAAGAAATCAATATTCTATAAGACCATATCAATTTGTATTAGAGCCTGTTGTTGCATATCTTTGGGTAGCAATGATGCAATATAATGATAAGTCTTTGCAGGGTGTTTATAATATTGGGCCATATGAAGAAGATTGCATTACAACAGGGGAGCTGGTTAAAAAATTTTGTGATAAATGGGGAGAGAATTTAAATTGGAAGACAGAAACTCCAGATAATATCTCAGACCTACATGAAGATAATTTTTTGAAACTTGACATATCTAAAATTAAACGAATATTTGGCTGGAAACCTTGTTACGGAGTAGACGAGGCAATAGATAATATTGTGAAATGGAGCAAGGAGTATATAAAAGGTGCAGATATGCAGACATTTACAAGAAATCAGGTTGTTCAATATCTTTCTGCATTAAAGGAGAGTACATATGGGAAAGTTTTGTTTTAAAAACTGCGATATTGAAGGATTAAAATTAATCACGCCATTTGTTATGGAGGATAACAGAGGAAGCTTTATAAAAGATTATTCTGAAACTATATTTGCAGAACAGGGAATAAAGCATTCATTGAAAGAAGTATTTTATACAGTTTCACATAAAGGTGTAGTACGTGCCATTCATTTTCAGAGAGAGAAGCAGCAGGCAAAATTAGTACGGTGCATATCGGGTAAGATATTCGATGTATGTGTTGATTTAAGAAAGGCTTCACCTACATTTGGAAAGTGGCAGGGGTTTTATCTAAGTCCTGAAAATAATAATGAATTATTAATACCAGAGGGCTGTGGTCATGGATACCTTGTTTTGGAAGAATCGGTAGTGTCATATAAGTGCAATGAAGTATTTTATGGTGAATATGATGATGGAATTATATGGAATGATAAAGATATATCAGTAGATTGGCCTATTGATAAGGTTGAAGATGTAATTTTATCAGAAAAAGATAAAAATCTTGTAACATTTAAAGAGTTTATAGATATGTATGGTGGATTTTGACCAAATCAGATAAATCTAATCAAGATTATGAAAGGGATATTATGCATAAGGCAATAGTGACAGGTGCATCAGGATTTATTGGAAAAGAATTAATAACAGAGCTTCTTAATAAAGGTGTAGAAGTATATGCAGTTATTAATAAAAATAAATTAGATACTAAAATAATACAATCTGACAAGTTGCATGTTATACAATGCGATTTAAATAAAAATGCACCAGAACTTGAAGTTTTAAAAAATGCAGAAATAGATGTGTTTTATCATTTTGCATGGAAAGATTCTTATGGCATTGGAAGATGTGATTTGGATATTCAGATAGAAAATGTAAAAATGGGAATTTCATGTTTTAATATTGCAGAAAAAATAGGATGCAAGAAATTTATAGGAATAGGAACGATATCAGAATTTTTGATATTAGACAGAGAACCATATGGAAAGCAGATAAAGGCAGGAAACCAAATATATGCTATTGCTAAAGATTATCTGCATACAATGCTTAGAGTAGTTTCATATGGTAAAGATATTGAAGTAATATGGTGCAGGCTGTCAAATATATATGGTTCAGATCTTTCTATAAGTAATCTTATAAGCTATGAGATTAAGACTATTATGCAGAATTTGGTACCAAAATTTTCAGACGCATTGCAGCCATATAATTTTATCTATGTTAAAGATTGTATAAAGGCATTATTTGCAGTTGGTGAAGGAAAATGCAAGCATACTGAATATTTTATTGGAGGTAAGGAAAGTAACAGGTTAGATTGGTACTTAAAAATGGTTCAGAAGCAATTTCCAGATTGTAAAAAAATTGGAATAGGTGAAAGAGAAAATGATGGTCTGTTATATTCAGAACAATGGTTTGATATATCTGATTTAAAGAACGATTTTAACTTTGTGCCAGACTATGGTTTTGAAGAAGGAATAAGAGAGGCTATAGGTATTATAAGAGAGAAATCAAACTTTGAATAAAAGAAGGGAAAGTTTATATGAAAGTAGCAGTTTTAGGAATGGGAGGATATTTTAGAAAGAAGAGAGAGTCAATAAATGGAGATATCGAATATTTTCTTGACAATTTTAAAACAGGAGAGTTTGAGGGGAAACCCATTATTAAACCTGCAGAATTAGATCATGAAAAATATGATAAATTATATGTTATGTCTAATTCTTATGTTCAGATAGTATATCAG
>CAMWXG010000185.1 GCA_947178155.1 uncultured Lachnoclostridium sp. | reverse complement strand
ATATTGGATAATATGTCATATAATAAAGTTGGTCATTTATACAAAATATGGAGGGATGGTTAAGTATGTCTAGTAAAAGAAGAAGTAACAAGAAGCTTATGATGGAGCAAAGAAGGGTTGAGAAGAATAAAAAACGCAGGAAAGAATCTTCTATGGAGCAGTTAAATCAGGAAAAAGAAGCAGACAAGCCTGAATTAAAACAGGACAATGTGGCAGTAGAGCAGATAACAGCCGTTGCCAATGAGCAGATTGGAGGAATTTATATGGATAATAGTATGGAAACAAAGGCAGAAGAGGTTGCAAATACAACAAAGGATGTTAAAGCAGAGGATGTTACAGCAGCACATAGCGATATCTCAGGGGTAGAGCATAAGTTGTATATTCAGTACAATGATTTGGAATTTAGTGATGAGTTGATATTTGAAGCGGCAGTAAATGCGTATTGTGAAGAGTTTGGCAAAGATAAATCGAGTGTAAAAAAGGTTAATCTTTATGTTAAACCACAAGAAGGCAAGGCATATTATGTAATAAATGACAATGCGGAAGAATCAGGTTCGATTGATTTATAAAAAGGGTTTGTATTGAGATTTTAGGGTATTTTAAATAATGAAGTCCTGTTGTACAACAGGACTTCATTAGATTATGCTGTCTGGAGGCTTATTATGCTTAAGAGGATATGGTGTGTAATACTGTATTTATTTTTAAAGTACAAAGAAGTTATATTGTATTTAATATTTGGTGTGCTTACTACACTTATTAATATTTTTGCATATTGGGTATTTGCATATGGCATTAATATAGGAACTATTATCAGTACAATAGCTGCTTGGATTATAAGTGTGACATTTGCATATATAACCAATAAAATGTTTGTATTTGAAAGTAAGACTTATACTTGGTCAGCTTTAATTTATGAGATTATTTCATTTTTTGGATGCAGGCTTTTAACAGGGCTTATGGATCTTGCTATTATGTATGTGTTTGTTGATGTATTGCATTATAATGGAATGCTGATAAAAGTTATATCCAATGTTATTGTAGTAGTTTTAAATTATATTTTTAGTAAAATATTTATATTTTCAGGTAAAAAGGAGTCATAGTATGAAATACGATTATTTAATTGTCGGTGCAGGGCTTTTTGGAGCTGTTTTTGCACATGAGGCAAAGAAAGCAGGTAAGAAATGTCTTGTAATTGATAAAAGAGGGCATATTGGCGGCAATATATATACAGAAGAGATTGATGGAATACAGGTTCATAAGTATGGTGCACATATTTTCCACACATCTGATAAGAAGATATGGGAATATATAAATGAATTTTCGGACTTTAATAATTATATTAATTCGCCTGTCGCAGTATATGGAGATGAACTTTATAATCTGCCTTTTAATATGAATACTTTTAGTAAGATGTGGGGGATTAAAACCCCTATAGAAGCACAAAAGATTATTGCAGACCAGATAAGTGAACTTAATATCGAAGAGCCCAAAAATCTTGAGGAGCAGGCATTAAAACTTGTTGGTCGTGATGTATATGAGAAACTTATTAAAGGATATACACAGAAGCAGTGGGGAAGAGAATGTAAAGATTTGCCTTCGTTTATAATTAAGCGTTTGCCTCTTAGGTTTACCTATGACAATAATTATTTCAATGACAGATATCAGGGAATACCTGTTGAGGGATATACGGAAATAGTCAGGCGTATGCTTGAGGGGGTTGAGGTAAGGCTCTCTACAGATTATTTTGATGTAAATGATAAAATTGATGCAGATAAAGTTATTTACACTGGGATGATTGATGAGTTTTACGATTATAAACTTGGCGTACTTGAATACCGTTCAGTGCGCTTCGAGACAGAGAAGCTTGAATGTGAAAATTATCAGGGAAATGCCGTTGTGAATTATACATCAGCAGATGTGCCATACACACGTATAATAGAGCATAAGCATTTTAACTTTGGCACACAGCCTGTAACTGTTATAAGCAGAGAATATTCATCTGAATGGAAACAGGGAGACGAACCTTATTATCCTGTGAATAACGATAGAAACAATTTGATATATGATAAGTATAAAAGATTGTCAGAGAGTGAGGATAAGACTATATTTGGAGGAAGGCTTGGAGAGTACAAATATTATGATATGGATAAGGTTATAGCGGCAGCTTTGAAACTTTGTGAGACAGAGCTTTAGAGTATATTTAGCAATTTATAAGTGCTTTTATAGATAGTGCACATATGCTTAGATGAAGCGCATAATGGCGCATAAAATCTGAAAAACAGACTTAAGCGCCAATGGCTTCAAATATGCTTTAGGGAGTGTATTTGAAAATTAAATTTTATCTGTTGCCATACATTTTTTCGTAGTAGTTTTTGTATTCACCTTTTATTATATTTTCCCACCATTTTGCATTATCAAGATACCATTTTATAGTTTTTTTGATACCTTCTTCAAATGGTGTTTCGGGAAGCCAGCCAAGTTCTCCATGTATTTTAGTTGGATCTATTGCGTATCTTCTGTCATGTCCGGGGCGGTCTGATACAAAATTAATAAGTTCTTCAGATTTTCCAAGCCCGGCAAGTACAGTCTTTACAACTTCAAGATTATTCTTTTCATTATGGCCGCCTATATTATAGATTTCGCCTTCTTTGCCATTACGTATAATTAAATCGATTGCTATACAATGGTCTTTTACATAAAGCCAATCCCTGACATTGTCACCTTTGCCATATAATGGGATTTTCTTATCATTCATTGCGTTAGATATGATAAGAGGTATAAATTTTTCAGGAAATTGATAAGGACCATAGTTATTAGAGCATCTTGAGATAGTACATGGCATGCCAAAAGTGCGGGTATATGCCTGCACAATTAAATCAGCGGATGCTTTTGCGGCAGAGTATGGACTACTTGTGTGAATAGGAGTAGTTTCTGTAAAAAACATGTCAGGTCTGTCAAGTGGCAGATCGCCATATACTTCATCTGTTGATACCTGATGATATCGTTTGATTCCAAATTCACGGCATGCATCAAGTAAAACACCTGTTCCTATGATGTTGGTATTTAAAAATACTTCAGGATCATCTATAGAACGGTCAACATGTGTTTCAGCAGCAAAATTTATTACAATATCAGGTTTTTCTTCTTTAAAAATTTTATATATAGCTTCTCTGTCAGTAATATCAGTCTTAAAGAATTTAAAATTAGGCATATCCATTATAGGTTCAAGAGTTTCTAAATTTCCGGCATACGTAAGCTTGTCTATACATAAAATAGTATCATCCGGATATTTTTTTGTCATATAATGGCAGAAATTGCCGCCTATAAAGCCGGCTCCGCCTGTTACAATTATATTCATTTAATTTTCCTCCATTTAATATAGAATTTTTCCTTCTGCAACTTGTTTTAAGTGTTTGCCATAAGTTGATTTGCCATACAATTTTGCAGATTCAATAAGTTTTTCCTTATCAATCCATCCATTTTTATATGCAATTTCTTCAACTGCTGATATTTTAATACCCTGACGGTTTTCAATAACTCTGACAAATTCTGTTGCATCAGCAAGTGCGTCCGTTGTACCTGTATCAAGCCAGGCATATCCACGTCCAAGGGTTATTACATTTAAGCATCCCTCTTCAAGATACATACGATTTAAATCTGTTATTTCAAGTTCGCCACGTGCAGAAGGTCTGACTTTTTTAGCAAGGTCTACCACACGATTATCATAGAAGTAAAGCCCAGTCACACAATAGTTTGACTTTGGATTTTCAGGTTTTTCTTCTATAGAGATAGCTTTTCCGTTTTTATCAAATTCTACTATACCAAAACGCTTTGGATCATCTACATAATATCCAAATACAGTAGCACCATGTTCCATGACAGCAGCAGATTGAAGATGTTTTGAAAGACCATTTCCATAGAAAATATTGTCACCAAGTACCATTGCGCATGAGTCACCGGCTATAAATTCCTCACCAATTATAAAGGCTTGTGCAAGACCATCTGGCGATGGCTGTACTTTGTATTCAAGATTAATACCAAAATTGCTTCCATTTCCAAGAAGTTTTTCAAAGTTACCTATATCATTAGGAGTTGATATAATAAGTATATCGCGTATGCCGGCAAGCATTAAGGTTGCCAGCGGATAATATATCATGGGCTTATCATAAACAGGAAGCAGTTGTTTTGATGTTACCATTGTAAGCGGATATAGCCTTGTACCTGAACCTCCGGCAAGAATTATTCCTTTCATTGATAAAAATTCCTCCGTTAATAAATGCTTTAAATTGATTATAGGAAGCCAATTTTGCTTCCTATAGCATAAAGTATATCATATAATGGTGTATTTTTCCAGATAAATTTTATAACTAATTTGCGGTGTGAATTTGCGGTTCCCATTTTGATACAGACTGTCTTGAAACGTCTAAAAGTTCTGCAAGATGTTCCTGTGTAAGTCCTTTACTTATACGTATATTTTGAATTTGTTCTCCTATTGTCATTTTTATGTTCCGCCTTTCTTAATTTTTACTGTGTTTTTAC
>CAMWXG010000184.1 GCA_947178155.1 uncultured Lachnoclostridium sp. | reverse complement strand
CATAAGAACTGTATAAATAATTACAATATATCTTAATTTCATTATAAAATCCTCTATTTTAATTATACTTTGAGTATATATCCTGTTCCCCAAACTGTTTTTATAAATTCAGGCTCACTTGGATTTTCCTCTATCTTTTCACGTATTCTGCGTATATGTACATTTAAAGTGCTGTCACTATAAAAAGAATCTCCCCATACAGAATCAAATAACTCTTCCTTGGTCACAATAGAATTTTTATGTTTATACAAACATTCTAAAAGTGAAAACTCCTTTGATTTTAAAATAATCTTTTTTCCTTCTACGAATACACTTAAAGTCGCTCTATCAAGATAAATACAGCTTCTTTCTGATACTGCTTTTCCTACAGAGTCCTCTCTTACTTCATTTCCCATTTTGGCAGCAGTATTTTGCAAATAAATTTCTTTATTAGCAGACATTCTTTTAAGCATCACCTTTACCTTTGCAAGTAGCACACTTAAAGTATATGGCTTCTTTATATAATCATCACCTCCTATATTTAAGGCAATAAGAATATCATCATCACTCTGCCTTGCACTTATAAATAATATGGGAATGTCAGAATATCCTCGTATATTTTTACACAAATTAAAACCGCTTTCCTCTGTTAAATTAATATCAAGCAATATTAAATCTACATCATTCTTTCGTAAAAATTCCATACAGGCAGCCGAATTATCCACATATTCACAGCTCACATCAAACATCATAAAATACTCACATGTCATTTTAGCTAAATCAGTTTCATCATCTACAATTAAACAATTATAATGCATAAATTACAATTCCTTCCCTTTGTCGTCTTATCCTTATGGTGCTGACGTACATATTCAATTATTTCTTCACTTTTGATATAACTGCCAAATAAGTCTAAAAAGCCAATATGACCTTCTCCCATAACCTCTGACGAGTATATGAATGCAATCACAGGACTTATTTGTTCTTCTTTAAAAGGTGAAGTTCTTTTTATTCGTATGGAATAATCTCCCTCATAAAACACATAAATTTTTAATGCAACAATTAGTCATGATATACTACTTTCTTTACCTTGGAAAGTATAAGACAAGCGAAAATGTTTCATATCAACACTTTCATAAAACAGCCGCAAGCATTTGACCGCTGACAGCCATAATATTACTACGCCGCAAAGAATTTATTCATTCCCTCTGACACAATACGTCCAATCCACCTAATCTGCTCATCAATATCCTTTGGCGTCACAAACATATTTTTTACATTGTCATCTTTCAAACCTTCAATAAAAATTCGTATCTCACTTTCAGAAAATCCCTGTCTTTGCAACGTTTCCTCCATGCACTCGCTAACTATTGTCCCTGCATCCACTACTGTTGGAACCCCAATAGCAATTACAGGTACATGTATTGTTTCTTCATTTAACTTTTTGCGGTTATTGCCAATCCCTGCACCTGGAGATATACCTGTATCAGTAATCTGAATAGTCCTGCAAAGTCTGCTAATGCTTCTTGAAGCAAGTGCATCAACAACAAATATTATATCTGGTCTAATATTTTCAACAAGTCCCTTTAAAATCTCGCTTGTATCCATACCTGTCTGGGCCATAACTCCTGGTGTAATTGCACAAACAATACTGTCACCCTTTGCTGCTTCATCTCCAAATTCTCTTACCATATGGCGGTTTACATCTATTCTCTCAATTACAGCAGGTCCCAGAGCATCCGGAGTAGCAAATCTGTTGCCAAGTCCCATTACCATATAATCATGCTTTTTCTCACCTGAATTTCTGCCTATCCTGCTTATTACAGAATTATCTTTTTCATTATCAGACACTATGTCTTTAAGAATCTTACATATCGAATCCGATACCTTTTCCTCAAAACTTTTCTGCTCATCATCATCAAGATACCTGCTTTTATCTGTAAATTCTATTGTAACATAGTTTCCAATCGGCTTATTCATGCATCTTGCACCATTTTCATTTACAATATTTACTGTACTTATTCTGATTCTGTCTTTTTCTATAAGCTTATCCTTTAAAATAACGCCTTTAATCTCAACATTGTCTTCTGGAAAACTCTCTCTTGCTTCTATGGCAAGGTCAGTTCTCTTTTCCACCATATTGCCTGCAGCTCCCTTCTCTTGATTTTATTCTGCATACATTATTATCCCCTGAATAGATGGTTTTTATGCTTATTCAGGCTTTCTGGCGGTCATCAAAATATATGTATCATTAAAAACAATTTTATTTCCTGCTTCCAAAACAGCTTCTCTAAGTCCATTGAAGAATTTACTTTTATAAGGCTCCGGAACAGTCAGATGGTCACAATGTGTCCCTGCCATTCCTACATATTCATCTGCTGTAAATTCTCTACGACCATGAAACTCACGCTTTCTAAAATCAACATATCCATAATTTACAACATTTTCATACTTAAAGTCACCATGTTCATATTTTATATCAGGCTTAAAATATTCAGAATATATCTGCTGGATTTTATTATACAAATCTTCATTTGATGTCTTATATTCACTCGTAGTAAACATCATTGCCAAAATTGTGCCAGGCTTTAATAAATCAAAAGTTTTTGAAAATGCAATATCCTCTGGAATCCATTGAATAGTAGTAGCAGAATAAATCATATCAAACTTTTGTTCTTTAAAATCATACGTAATAAAATCATCATTAATCAGGCTGTAATTAGAGTACTTACTATACTTTCTATTCAACATTTTTGAAAAATTCTCACCCAGCTCAATCGCATAGTAATCGCATCCTGAATTAAGAACAGGCTCTGTAGCCTGTCCTGTTCCTGGTCCAATTTCCAAAACTGATTTACCTGACATAATTTGTGCATAGTCAATCAATTCTGAAAATAACTCAACACTATACCTAGGTCTATATTTGTCAAATTGTTCTGGTATTGTATCAAAAATTTTTCTAAATTCCATTTTAATCCTCCTCGCTATTTACACCTTTTGCTGATAAAATAGCAACAAAAACCAGAGTTTCTAACAAAGCAAATAAACTCTGGTTATAATACAACAACATATGTAACTGTATAATTATTTGTCATCCTTTTTCTTCTTAATAGCCTGAAAAATTGCAATTCCTACAACTACAAAAAATGCAACCTCTACTACCACTTTGACTACATCATACATAATTCCTTCTCCTTTCAATTCATATTGTATAAATTTCTTACATTCTACCACAAATTAGATTATTTTCAAAGACTTATTGAAAAGTAATCTGCTTTTTTGTTACTATTCATGGCTGGTTTTAGAAAATAGTCAAACTCGTCGTGCTTGCACATATGAGGGTGACTATTTTCTAAAACCAGTGTGTAGGCTGTTCTAAACATCATAAGAAAAGCAAAAGCTGCTGTTTTTGCAGCACCAGACGACATAGCCGGATGGTTTTTCGCATGATGTTTGGAATAGCCGTGAATAGTAACATTTTTTTAACATCAATAGATTTTTGAAATAAACATATTGACACTTTTAACCATATCGTCTATTATATATAAGTGTGTTTACTTCAAAGCGACCGTGTCCGGTTTGATGAAACCAAAAAGTTCATAATTGGGAGGTGTAAGAGATGGCTAACATAAAATCAGCAAAGAAAAGAATTTTAGTTGACCGCAGAAATGCAGAGAGAAATAAAGCTGTAAGGTCAAGAGTTAAGACAGCTATTAAACATGTTGATGCTGCCATTGCAGCAAATGATAAAACTGCTGCTAAAGAAGCATTAGTAAAAGCTACTAAAGAGCTTGACAAAGCTGCCAGCAAGGGCATATACCATAAAAAAACAGCTTCAAGAAAAATTTCTCGTCTGGCTATAGCTGTAAATAAACTTGCATAATATATTAATTATCAATAAAAGAACTGCCTAACGGTGTGGGCAGTTTTTTCTCTTTATAGAAACTTATTCATATTCAGGAACTAAAATGGAGGAATTTATGAAAAGAGAAAACTATTTAAAGTGGGACGAATATTTTATGGGAATTGCCCTGCTTTCTGCTATGCGCAGCAAAGATCCCAATACAAGTGTAGGGGCATGTATTGTAAGTGATGATAATAAAATACTTTCACTTGGCTATAATGGTATGCCCAGGGGCTGCTCAGATGATGAATATCCATGGGAACGTACAGCAGATAATCCTCTTGATACTAAATATCTATATGTATGCCATGCTGAATTAAATGCGCTTCTTAACTACACTGGCACAAATATGTCAGACGCTAAAATATATATCACTCTTTTTCCCTGCAATGAATGTACAAAAGCTCTTATACAATCAGGAATACATGAGGTAATATATTTAAGTGATAAATATGCCGATACCCCTTCTGTAATAGCTGCTAAAAGAATGATGAAATCGGCAGGCATGGCATACAGAGCTTATAATCCCATAAACAAAGAAATAGTATTAAATCTTTAGTTATCTTCAATAAAAATATATCCTTCATTAATGTCTGCATTTAAAATGTAAACATTTTTGTTACTACTTGCGGCTAAGCCGCTCATAGTAACAAAAAACACAATTATAATGCATTTGCACTTATCATTACTTAAACGCATATAAAAT
>CAMWXG010000183.1 GCA_947178155.1 uncultured Lachnoclostridium sp. | reverse complement strand
TCCTTGCACCTACTGCAAAAAAATATCATTTCACTATTCTGAGATACCGCAGTGAAAAATTCTCATCAATTTGTTTATTAATACTTATGCTTGCATGGCAATTTTCAGCTAATATAAACTTTGTGATGCCATTGCAAATTGTACCAACAGTAACAATAATAATATATATACTTACAAGATTTTTCTCATCACTTTTTTTCAGATTTAAAATAAATCATGATTTTATGCATCTAAATATATAAAACTTGCAAAAAAGAGATAAGGTACATATTAATATCTTATCTCTTTTTTATTTCAATTCAATATAATATTTATTAATATTTTGTTACTTTTTTGTTACTTTTTATAATAACACTGCATTACCTGATTCGATTTCTTATATCATGCTTATGCCCGTTGCTACCATCGATGCACTGATGCTGTTATCCATATCACTTTCAAATGCATCAAAGTCAAACTCTGTCATCTGCTCTGTTGCCATTTGTACAGGTGCTGATACTGCCGCATTAACAGAAGATACATTAGCTGATGATGCTGTAGTATTAGATCCAAGTGCCGCTGCTGCCATTGTTGACTTTTCTTTAAAAAACTCATATATCTCCTGAACGGTTTTGTAAGAAGATGTATCCTGTTCTCCTTGTTCCTCAGCCTTCTGCATTGCATCAGAAAGCTTTTCTGCCATTCCTGCCGCCTCACTTGTCTGTGTATTCATATAAAGCTTTAAAATATCTGAAAAACTTGTGAGTGCTCCAAGTGAACCTATATCGCCACTATTAATAGATCCAAGCATTCCCAATGATGAACCAAGAACAGATGAAAGCCCTGATGATGAATATGCTGAACTTATTGCACTCATTATTCCCGAAAAATCACTGCCTGAATCATCAGAATAATTACCTGACAGTGCATTAAGCATCGTGCTTGTTGAATTATTATTTATAAGATACTGATAATATAAATCTCTTTCATTAAGGGACGACAACGCACTTATTGCCGATAAATCTGCCATAATCTACCTCCTTTATTTTAACATACTATCCAAAGTAATATAAACAACACAATTCTTAAAATATATACTAACAGCATATTAGTCAAAAATCAAGATAAAATTTGCGTTTGAAAAATAAGAGTTATTACTATTCACGGCTATGCCGCTCATAGTAACAAGCAGCGCTTTCAGCGCTGAAATGCACACATTTTGCGAAAAATCATGCAAAACGAACAATAACAAATAAGATTTTATGGAAAAAATGCCAAAATAATTTATATATATCACAGCTTGACCACTACTACTATATACTTATATAATAATATGCAACAAAATATAGCAAATACTATTAAGACCAAAAGGAGCCAAAATGAAAGAACTTATATTTAACATAGAAAAGCCCCTTATTTATAACTGGACAGGCAAATTTGAAGCTCCTACACCTGAATGGAGCCATCTAACACGCACACTATACGACTATGAACTTATACTCGTGACCAAAGGAATTCTTTATATACAATCCGATAATACTAAATACGAAATTTCCGTTGGTGAATATATTATTATGCCTCCTTTAACACTGCAAAGAGGCTGGAAATCCTCTGACTGCTCTTTTTACTGGCTTCACTTCGCCCAAAACGAGGGCGAAGTTATGACATATCCTCCTGAATGTGCTAATGATGAATATAGAATTTGTTTAAATGGTCAGATACGCACCAGATATCTTATACTTCCTCTTACTGGAATAGTTCCGGCATATGAAAGACTTATAATTCTATTTAAACAATTACAAGACTGTGAAAAACGTTATCAAAACAAAAGCTATGACGACTTTTGCACAACATCTCTTTTGCTCGAACTAAAAAGTCAGCTTAAACCTCTAAATGGTAATACTTCAAAATCCAAAGATAAAAAGCAGCTCTGCGATGATATTATAGATTACATACACTGGCATATTAGTGAACCTGTAACTGTATCACAAATTGCAGACTATTATGGTTACAATCCAAAATATCTATCAACACTTTTTAAAAGCATTACTGGAAACTCCTTAAAAAATTGTATAATGACAGAAAAAATGGAACAGGCAAAACTTTTACTTACTGATACAAAAGATACTGTAGCGCAAATAGGATATGTATTAGGTTTTCAGGATAACCATAATTTTTCATCATGCTTCAAAAAAGTCACTGGTCTTACTCCTTTAGAATATCGGAAAGATTTCGATAAGCATATGCTTTTTCACCAATAACAAAAGTAAGCCATTTGGCTTACTTTTGTTACTTATCTGCAATCAATTATTTTAAACTGTAAATTGCCATATCTTTCATTAATTTCAGGCGAATACAATATATCCACGCTCTGTCCGCAAATGCCACTTTTCATATTCTCCCATTCTGCTGTGCCATATCTTTCTTTTATGGCAGCACCTATACAACTCTCTGCACTAAAGTCCACAGCATCAAATATCTTCCCACCATCTTCCAATTTCAGTCTTGCAATCTGATTGTCACGACCACACATATAAACAGATTTGACAACAACCTCACGCTTTGCAAATACAGCTTTTGGATTACTCTCGCCAAAAGGCTGCATATAATCAAGTTGTTTAACTATTTCACAGTTCATATCATAAAGAGCAACTTCCCTGTCAAATACTACTTTTTCTAAAAGCTCTTTATCTGTAAGCCTGCAATTCTGATTCAATGTATCAGCAAACAATTCAAGATTTTCCTCTAAAAGAGAAAATCCTGCCGCCATTGCATGTCCTCCAAATTCTATAAGAATATCTTTGCATTTCATAAGCTCTGACTGCATATGATATCCATGTATTGAGCGTCCTGAACCCTTAAGTCCATTCTCACCTTTTGTAAGTATATACACCGGTCTGTAATATCTTTCCTTTATTCTACCCGCCACTATCCCAGCCACGCTTTCATGACAGTCTTTAAGAAATAATACAATCACAGGTCTTTCATTTAAATCTATCTTATCAATTAAATTTACTGCCTTACGTTCAGCCTCTGCGGTCATATTCTTCCTTATTTCATTTAATTCAACAAGCTTTCCTGCACACTTTACAGCTACATCATTATCCTTCTCAAGCAAAAGCTTAAGCCCTTCGGCTGCATCAGACAGTCTTCCTGCCGCATTAATACATGGACCTATCTTAAATCCCAAGTCACCAGAAGAAACCTGTCCATCAATCTGCAATTCATTAAGCAGAGATGACATTCCAATATTTTTCATTAAATTTCTATCTGACAAAATTTTAATTCCATTGCTCACTATTATACGGTTCTCATCTTCAAGCGGTACAACGTCACAAACTGTCGCAACAGCAGCAAACGGCAAAAGTTCATTTATATATCTATTATCACCACATTCTTCAAAAATATGGCTTAAAATTTTATACACCACCCCTGCACCACAAAGCTGTGAAAACGGATAATTGCATGCCGACTGTTTAGGATTAACCACTGCATCTGCAGGAGGAATTATTTCAACCTCATTTTCAGACGGCACCTCGTGATGGTCAGTAAGAATATATGTAATACCAAGTTCTTTTGCACGTCTTGCAGCATCTATCGCAGATATTCCATTATCACAGGTAATAATAGTCTGAATACCAAGCTCATAAGCCTCATCTACCATATAGTCACGTATGCCATAACCATCTTTTACCCTGTGTGGTATACGATATGATACATCAGCTCCAAACATTTCCAGTCCATGAATAAATATATACGATGACATAATACCATCAACATCATAATCACCAATAACCATAATCTTCCTTTTTTCAGATATTGATGCCTTTATAATATCACATGCTTTTTCCAAATCTTTCATCTTTTCTGGTGCATACATTTCTTTTATATCGGGAAAAAGATATTTGTCCATTGCATCTGCTGTAAATAATCCCCTCTTTACAAGAACCTCCGCAAATATTTCTGATATATTATAACGTAATGCTATTGCTTTATAATTTGCATTGTATCTTTTACTAACCCAACGTTTCAAAATTCATTCCTCATTTCTGTACTTTAAAATTTATTCTTCAAAACAAAATTTGTATAACAAATTACAAATATTTTTATCATAAACCTCTACCCTCTATTTCGTAAAATATATCTCTTGCTTCACCAGATAACCCCTGTGGAATATTTTTCAGTTCAATCCGAAGCATTGCTCTATCTGCACGCTCTTCTTCTGTTAATTCCTTTTTTTCTATCAGATATCTGTATTTATCAATTTTCTTTTTTAACTCGTCTGAATATTCATCAACATTAAAATATGCCTCTGCAAGTCCTTCTGAAGAATATACAGATAAATTTTCTAATTCCACACAATTCTCCAAATCATATGCTTTAGCATTTGAAATTGAATTAAGTATATATGGAGAATGAGTAGTAATAATAAATTGAATTTTAGGAAAAAACTTTACTAAAAATGGCAAAATTTTCTTCTGAAGCTCAATATGAAGATGTGTTTCAAGTTCATCAATTAATACAATTCCCTCTAAATCATACTCACTTAGACTGTCACCCAAAATCCAATTTTTATCCATTCGCAAAATTAAATCAGAAACAATATTAATAACAGAAGAATATTCGTCTGAAAGCTCAT
>CAMWXG010000182.1 GCA_947178155.1 uncultured Lachnoclostridium sp. | reverse complement strand
ATACAAGCATATTTACTGATGAAGCTGTATCCAAATTTGTATTTATATCTGTATCAATCTCTTTAAACATATTTTTACTTAAAACATTTCCGTTTGCAAGATATGAAGAAAATTCCTGTTTTATATACATTTTAGGATAGTTATTAAAAAGCTTATCTACTGTTAACAAATATTTTTCTAATTCACTGATGCCCTCATCTGCCAGACGCTCTACCTCTGACAATGTTATGGCATCTTCAATTTTAAATACAGAAACCCTTGTGCGCACAAGCTTGTCCATTGCTGCCGCCACACCAAGAGCATTTCCTATATCATGACATAATGTCCTTATATAAGTACCTTTAGAGCATGTCACATCTATGGCAAAAGTTTTGTTATCTAAATCAATTTCTGTAATCTTAATCTCTGAAATAAAAACAGGTCTTTGCTTTCTTTCTATTGTAATTCCCTGCCTTGCAAGCTCATACAGCTTTTTTCCATTTACCTTAACTGCAGAGTACATAGGTGGTGTCTGCATTATATTTCCTTTAAATTTAGCTGTACATTCGAGTAATTTCTTTTCTGTAATACCTGATATATCACATTTTCTTATAATTCTGCCTGTAGTATCCTGTGTATCAGTCTCAATGCCAAGCTTTACCACTGCATGATACGACTTATCCTTGTCAGTAAGAAGCCCGCATACTTTGGTTGCACTTCCTAAACATACTGGAAGTACACCAATAGCAGCGGGATCAAGTGTTCCTGTATGACCAATTTTTTTCTGATGTAAAATACCGCGCAGTTTTGCTACAACATCATGTGAGGTAAATCCTTCTTCTTTATAAATATTTATAATACCATTCATTCCTTGCCTCCAAGATTTATGTTTCAATCTCAATATGTTGCGTTATATTATTCACTACGTCATGAACCGAACCCCTCATTGTAAAACCTGCAGCCTTGGCATGACCGCCTCCTCCATAATATTCTGCAATTTTATTTACATCAACATAATCATTTGAACGAAGACTTACTTTATATTCCTGCTCTCCTGTTTCATGCAAAAGTATTGCCACTTCCACACCTTTCGTTACACGAAGCTGTTCTATAATTCCCTCTATATCTTCTGTCTGCGCTCCATAAAATTCCATCATTCTTCTGGTAATAGTTGCAACTATGCATTTTCCATCCATAAGCAGCATACTTGTAAGAAGTGTCCTCCCAAGAAGCTGTGTCTGCGTATATGTTCTCTTAAGAAAACATTGGTCTATGTAGTCCCAAAATGGTATTTTCTTTGCCATAAGCGCACCTGCTGCTTCCATTGTCTTTTGTGATGTATTTGAATATCTAAAAACTCCCGAATCAAACATTATACCTACATACAATGCTTCTGCTGTCTTAAAATCTATATCTTCATACGCCATAAGCCCATATAAAACTTCACATGTGGAACTTGCATCAGGTTCAATAAAATTTTGTCCGGCATAATTCTTATTGCTAATATGATGGTCAATACAAACTGTCATCTTTGCTTCATAAAATACTTTCTGTGCATCTCCAAGCCTGTCAGCAGAACCGCTGTCAAGCGCTATAAATAAATCAAACTTTTCATCTGGTATATCATTTGTTATAATCTCCTTATTAGAATCCATAAAGTCAAATCTTTCAGGTAATGTTTCTAAATATACCTTTATATATTTATCAGGATATAAATTATTGATATAGTGATACGCAGCAAGACATGCTCCGCAGCTATCACCATCAGGTCTTATATGTCCCGCAATAAATATACTATTTACATCTTTAACTATATTTTTTAATTCATTCATAAATAATCCCTCCATTGTTAATCAACACTAACCACTGGCAATTACCCATGCTGTTTTTGCATTCTTTTAGTGTGAGTAGGTTCGCGCAAGCGAACCTACTCACACTTATTTCTGCATTAAATCATCTATACGTTTTGACATATTAACACCATACTCTATAGAATCATCTATTATAAAGCTAAGTTCAGGTGTATTTCTAAGATTCAATGACTTTGCTAAGAGAGTACGTATATGAGATGCTGCACTTGTCAGTCCTATACGTGTATCCTCTTTAGCCTTATCATCTCCAAGAACGCTTACATATACCTTTGCAAATTTCAAATCAGGTGTCACATCTACAGACACTACTGATGTCATTTGGTGAATCCGTGGATCTTTAATTTCCATAGAAATTATTCTGCTGATTTCACGATGTACTTCACCATTCATACGTGAGTATTTTATACTATTTTTTCTCATATTTCCCCCATTAGGCAGCAAAGTTTCCTCTCACTGCAAATACAGCAGCGAACTTTTTTAACTAATCTATACACGTGGAACTTCTGCCATTATATATGCTTCTATCTTATCTTCTTCTTTTACTTCATTGAAACCTTCAAATACAAGACCGCATTCATAACCTGTTGCGACTTCTTTTACATCGTCTTTAAATCTCTTAAGTGATGCAAGTTCACCTTCAAATATCTGCTCACCATCACGTGATATACGTACTTTACAGCCTCGTACTATCTTTCCATCAAGTACATATGAGCCTGCAATTACCCCTACACCTGATGCCTTAAAGAGCTGGCGAACCTCAAGATGACCGATTATCCTCTCCTCATATTCAGGATCAAGCATACCCTTCATTGCTGCCTCAATATCTTCTATTGCATTGTATATTACACGATAAAGACGTACATCAACTTTTTCTCTCTCTGCTATTTCTTTTGCAGTATTGTCAGGCCTTACATTAAATCCTATAATAATGGCATTTGATGCACTTGCAAGTGATACATCAGACTCATTTATTGCACCTACCGCACCATGAATAATTCGTACTGCAACTTCTTCATTAGTAAGTTTTAATAAACTCTGTTTTACAGCTTCTACTGAACCCTGTACATCTGCTTTTACTATAAGATTTAATTCCTTAATATTGCCTGCCTGTATCTGTGAGAATAATCCATCAAGGGTAAGCTTAGATTTTGTGTCATCAAGAAGCTTCTCTCTGCCCTGCTCAATATAAGTTTCAGCAATATTTCTTGCTTCTTTATCATTCTCTGTTGCCATAAATATTTCTCCGGCATCAGGAACGTCATGAAGTCCAAGTATCTCCACAGGTGTAGAAGGTAGAGCTTCCTTTACTCTTCTTCCATTATCATCCATCATTGCACGAATCTTACCATATGCTGAACCAACTGCAATATTATCTCCTACATGCAGTGTACCTTTCTGTACAAGGACTGTTGCAACAGGTCCACGTCCTTTATCAAGCTGTGCCTCAATAACAACACCTCTCGCTTTACGATTTGGATTTGCTTTTAACTCAAGCACTTCTGCTGTAATAATAATCATCTCTAAAAGTGCATCAATACCTTCTTTTGTATGAGCAGAAACAGGCACAAATACTGTATCGCCTCCCCAGTCTTCTGCTACAAGACCATGCTCTACAAGCTCCTGCTTAACTCTTTCAATATTTGCACTAGGCTTATCAATCTTATTTACAGCTACAATTATCTCAACTCCTGCTGCTTTTGCATGGTTTATGGCTTCTACTGTCTGTGGCATAACACCATCGTCAGCTGCTACTACTAGTATTGCTATATCTGTAGACTGAGCACCACGCATACGCATTGATGTAAAAGCTTCGTGTCCCGGCGTATCAAGGAATGTTATCTTTTCTCCATTTATTTCTGTTACATAAGCACCAATATGCTGTGTAATACCGCCTGCTTCACGAGATGTAACATGTGTTTCACGTATAGCATCAAGAAGTGAAGTCTTGCCATGATCTACATGCCCCATTACACAAACTACAGGTGGACGTTTTTTCATAAGTGATACATCCTCTTCGTCCTCTTTAAGAATTTCTGCAATAAGGTCAATCTTTTCTTCCTGTTCTGCAATGCAGTTATATTCAAGAGCAATTTCTTCTGCTTCATCAAATGTAATCTCATGATTAAGTGTTACGACCTGCCCTCTCATAAAGAGATTTTTAATAACTGTTGATGCCTGAACTTTCATTATATCTGAAAGCTCTTTTATGGTCAGCTTCTCCGGCAGTGTAATTGTTCTTATGCCATCTTCCGGCTCCTTAGGTTTAGCAACTGGCTCTGGCTTAATAAATGCACCCTTGCGATTAGGATCTTTTTTCTTGCGATTATTCTTAGTCTGCCCAAATAACTCATCATCAATTTCATCTCTTTCACGATTTTTGCCTCGTCTTTGCTTAGCACTTCTTGAATCCTTATTAGCGCGCTGCTGACGTGACTGTTTTACCTCTGATTTCATAGAGTCTACAGACATAGCAGCTCCGCTGTGCCCATTATTGCCTCTTGAACCATTGCGATTATCACGTCCTGAGCGATTTGATGAACGATTATCTCTGTCTTTATCCTTGTTATTGCGTCCTTCACCTCTATTATCGCGGTTATTGCGGTCACGATTGTCACGTCCATTACGGCTATTATCATTACGTCCGCTGTCACGCCCGTTTTGGTCGCGATTATCCCGCCTTCCTCCATTGCGGTTAGCATTTCTGCTGTCCCTATTATCACCACCATGTGAATTGTTATTCCTATTGCTGTTTTTATCGCTATTTTGTATATCACGCCCCATATTATCCGATTTCTCTCCTGAAGATTTCTGCTTTGTTTGTTTATTTGAAGCTCCTTTATTTTGAGCCTTCTTATTTGCAG
>CAMWXG010000181.1 GCA_947178155.1 uncultured Lachnoclostridium sp. | reverse complement strand
ATTAAATATGGTGTTTGTTTTTATAAAAAAGAATGTTTAGTAATGGCGGCATCTGCAACATAATATTGTTTCAATTAGTATTAGATACAGAATGAATAGAAAAGGAGTGAAGAGTTATTGGGAATTTATCTAAACTCTGGAAATGAAGTTTTTAAACGTGCATTACGGTCAGAGATTTATGTAGATAAAACAGGAATGATTGAGTTTATAAATAAACGGCTGGATACAGAACAATGTTGCATATGTGTCAGCCGTCCAAGACGCTTTGGAAAGACAATGACAGCTCAGATGCTTAAGGCATATTATTGTAAATCTTGTGATTCTTCGGAATTATTTGCCAGACTAAATATCTCTAAAGCAAATAATTATAAAGAGCATTTAAACAAACACAATGTAATCTATGCAGATATGAATGAATTTTTACGCCTTGCAAAAATTATTGGAAATGTTTTAGAATTAACTGAAATTTTCCAAAAAAATATAATTTCAGAGCTTAAAGAAGCTTATCCCCAATCTTTTGGAAAAGACGCTAAAGATTTGCCTACAGTACTGGCTAAAATTCATTTGGACACAAAGGATAAGTTCATTATTATTATTGATGAATGGGATACTCTATTTCGTGAGGAAAGGGAAAATATAGAAGCTCAAGATAGGTATATAAATCTTTTACGTGGCCTATTTAAAAATAGTCAGGCACAGGAATTTTTAAGCCTTGCATACCTGACAGGAATTTTGCCGATTAAGAAATATAATACACAGTCTGCCATGAATAATTTTAGGGAATATACAATGCTAAAACCAGGCAGGCTGGCAGAATATACAGGTTTTACAGAAGAAGAAGTAAAGAATCTGTGCCATCGTTATCAAATGGATTTTAAGGAAGTAAAACAATGGTATGATGGATATTCTTTTCTTAGAGAAAAACATATTTACAGTCCCAATTCTCTTATTAATGCAATAGAAGAGGAAGAATGTGATAATTATTGGACGAGGACAGGAACATTTGAGTCTCTTAAAGGCTATATCAGTATGAATTTTGATGGTTTAAAAGACACCATATTAAAAATGATTGCCGGCGGCAGGTGTGTTGTAGATACTTTAACTTTTTCAAACGATTTAAATTCCTTTCATAATAAAGATGATGTACTAACAGTATTGATTCATCTGGGATATCTGGCATATGATGCAGAGAGGAAAGAAGTGTATATTCCAAATTATGAGGTAATGGCAGAATTTAAGTCAGCAGTAAAAAATGCAGACTGGGCTGATGTGATTAGGGCAATAGAAGCATCTGACAGACTTCTTCGTTATACATGGGAGAGAAATTCTGATAAAGTAGCAAAGGGGATTGAAGATGTCCATATGGCTGGTACTTCTATATTACAATATAATGATGAAAATTCATTAAGTTGTGTTATTGTTTTGGCATATTATAATGCAATGAATGAGTATACGATTATAAGAGAATTGCCGTCAGGAAAGGGATTTGCAGATATTGTATTTATTCCAAAACGATATTCAGATAAGCCAGCTATGCTAGTAGAATTAAAGTATAATGAATCAGCAGAGGGAGCGATTGCACAAATAAAAGAAAGACAATATATTAATGCACTTAAAGAATATAGTGGAAATTTGCTTTTAGTAGGAATAAATTATGACAAAAAATGTAAAAAACATACATGCCAAATTGAAAAGTTTGTTTTATAGAAAAAAAATGTAGTTTTGTGCTATTTTAACAAAAATAGTTTCCATTTTTGTTAAAAATATAGATGTTAAAAATACCGCTGTACCTCGAAAAATAGGCGTTGCGGTATTTTTTTTCACTGAATGAAAAATGATGATGTCAAACTTGATTTTTTATAAAATACTCATCAAAACATATGTACTAAAATACTTGACTTTGAAATACATATGTGATATCATATGCGCAGGAGAGCAATTCCACCGCATAAGTGGAAGGAGTAATTATGTATTGTGAAGCTTATTCAGCAGTTGTATGTGGTATTGAGGGACATATGATACAGGTTGAAACTGATGTTTCAGAAGGGCTGCCATGCTTTATGCTTGTCGGATTTCTTTCATCAGAAGTAAAGGAGGCAAGAGAGCGTGTGCGTATTGCCATAAAAAACAGCGGATTTAAACTTTCTCCAAAGAAAATAACAGTTAATCTTTCCCCGGCAGATATCAGAAAGGATGGTACAGGTTACGATTTTGCCATTGCTATAGCTGTTCTGGGCGCTTTTGGCTATATTGAGAGAGAGAGCATACATAATGTTATATTTATAGGGGAACTTGGTCTTGATGGCTGTTTTAAGGCAGTAAACGGTGTTCTGCCAATGGTTTATACTGCATTTGAGAATGGAATTAAATATTGTATGGTTCCTGTTGATAATGCAAGTGAAGCAATGTTTGTTACAGGTATTAAAGTTATAGCTGTTGACAGCCTTTGTGATGCAGTAAACATTCTTAAAAGCGGTATGCTTGATGACTATGCACAAAAAACTTGCATCAGCTATAAGTCAAATGAGATAGCAGGATATTACGACAATTATGATTTTGCTGATGTTAAGGGACAAGCGGCGGCAAAGAGGGCGGCAAAGGTAGCTGCAGCTGGCCTGCACAATCTTCTTATAATTGGACCGCCGGGAACAGGTAAGACAATGATTGCCAGGCGTATGGCAGGTATTATGCCTGAAATATCTTTGGAAGAGTGTATGGAGATTTCTAAAGTATATAGTGTTGCAGGACTTCTTGATAAAGATATGCCCATTATATCAAAAAGACCGTTTAGAGCACCTCATCATACTATTACACAAACTGCTTTATCCGGAGGAGGAAGATATCCTAAACCCGGTGAGATAAGTCTTGCATCAGGAGGTGTGCTTTTTTTAGATGAATTGCCTGAGTTTCAGAAACAGACTCTTGAGGTATTAAGACAGCCGCTTGAAGAAGGATATGTCAATGTATCAAGGCTTGAGGGAAGTTACAGATATCCTGCAAAGTGTCAGCTTATTGCGGCAATGAATCCATGCAGGTGCGGGTTTTATCCTGACAGGAAAAAATGCTTATGTACACCTATCCAGATAAAAAATCATCTTGACAGGGTAAGCAGACCATTTCTTGACAGAATTGACATATGTACAGAAACAGTATCACTTAAATTTAAAGAGATTTACAGTAATGACAATATATGTAAAAATGACGTAAACATATATAAAGATGACGATATTTACAGTTTAAATGAAAATAAAAATGAAAGTACACATATGATACGCAGCATTATAAAAAAGTTGCATGAAATCCAAAAAGAAAGATATAAAAATGAAAATTTTATGTATAATTCCCAGCTTACTGCTGCCGGTATAAATAAATACTGCATACTGACAGATGCGGCGCATAGATATATAAAAAATATATTTGACAGTATGGAATTTAGTGCAAGGGCATATCATAAGATTTTAAAAGTTGGACGTACTATAGCTGACATAGATGACTGCGAAAGAATAGATACACAGCATATTGCAGAGGCTGTATGCTATAGGAGCATAGACAGAAAATACTGGAATTAACAGGAGGAAGTTATGGAACATATACAATATGTATACTGGCTGTCATGCATAAAAGGAATTGGCTGTGTAAAGATAGGGCATTTACTTGAGAAGTTTGGCAGTGAGGAAGAGATATTTAAAGCGTCCAGACAATCGCTTTATGAAGTGGCGGGGCTTAGGGAAGTTGATATATATGAGATTTTACATAGCAAAAATACTGACAATATAAAATATTCATATGAAAAAATGAAAAAAAGCAACATACATTTGACATATAAAGGACATAAGCATTATCCTAAAAAATTATATAATATATATAATTCTCCTTACAGTCTTTTTTACAAGGGCAGGCTTCCATATGAGGATAAACTTTCGATTGCAGTGGTAGGTGCGAGAAATGCTTCTTACAGGGGGTGTGAAACAGCAAAAAAAATTGGAAAGGAGCTTGCAGAAAATGGTTTACAGGTCATAAGCGGGCTTGCGCGGGGTGTTGATATAAGTTCGCAAATAGGTGCACTTATGATTGCAGGTGGAAGAACTTTTGCTGTACTTGGATGTGGAGCTGACATATGTTATCCAAGACAGAATATTGAACAGTACATGCTTATGCAGGAAAATGGAGGGATAATAAGTGAGTATTCACCCGGTATGCCGCCTGTTTCAGGCAATTTTCCAATGAGGAACCGTATAATAAGTGGTCTTTCAGATGGAATTCTTGTCATTGAAGCCAGAGAAGGAAGTGGTTCTCTTATTACAGCAGAGCTTGGGCTTGAGCAGGGAAAGGATATTTTTGTTGTACCAGGAAATATTGATGACAGCCTTTATTCAGGAAGCAATGAACTTATTAAATCAGGTGCGGCACTTGTCACAAACACACGTGATATTATGGATGCAATGGGTATATTTAAAGACGATAGTATAGATAAATATAAGAAAAAAGTTGAGGTTATGCTTGAAACAACAGAAAAAATGGTGTATTCTAGTTTAAGTCTGGAGCCTGCACATGTTTCGGAGATATCATTAAAATGCGGGCTTAATATTGCGAATACAATGGAAATCCTGCTAAGGGCTGAAAGCATTTTCTCCAATTGCAAAAGGATTCCCTTATTCGGATTTTGATGACTTCGGCGTGGCAAGAAGCTATGGATACCGCCGAAGCCATCTGG
>CAMWXG010000180.1 GCA_947178155.1 uncultured Lachnoclostridium sp. | reverse complement strand
ACATAAGAGTTAGCAAAAGTATAAGTTTAATAAGAGAATCTGCTTTTATTATCTGCAGATACCTGCCTGATGATGCTCCTGCTATAAGAAGCCCCATATCAAATGTTGAAATAGGAAACATATTTACAATAAACATATCAAAACTTAGAACTGTCATATATTGCAGAAAAATTGACGTAAATTTACCCCAAAATCCTCCAGATGTGACAATTTTTCCTATGCCAAAACTGCCTGTATTAATTAGAAATACATTAAAGACAAAAAGTACAAATAATACAGTAAAGCCTGTTATACCAAGTACACTGTTTGTTAATTTATCTCTTATCCTAAACATGTGTGGCTTTGAAACAGGCACAAAACATGTAATTGCCAAAATAATTCCTACAGGATCAATATATCTCCATAGATGCCATATATGTTCAGAACCAACAATTGACTGTTGTTGCTGTTTGCGAATAAGTATATATGCCGCTGCTTTAGATAATTCGTGTATTACCATAATAAGTGCAGAAGCTAAAATACATATTATTGTTTCAAATGCAATTTCTTTCACATGGCACCTCTTTTACTTATAATACTCAAACTGCAAATCATACATTTTAACAGTATCTCCCTCTTCTATTCCCATTGCAGTCAGTTCATCAATTATACCTGTATCGCGTAAGAACTTCTGGAAAAATCTAAATCCCTTTTCAGAATCAAGATTTGTATACCCAAGCATTCTCTCAATGCGCGGTCCTTCCACGACATATGCATTTTCTTCCTCATCATATTCCACAGTATATGCTTCCTCAGAAAATGTAATATTATCAATTTCAAATTCTCTTTCAAATACAATAGGCTCTTCATCCATTTCATTCAGAAGCCCTTTTACATAATATAAAAGTTCTTTTACTCCTCTGCCGCTTACGGCTGATATTGGAAAAACCTTAATATTCTTTGGTTCAAACTCTTCTTTAAGGAGTGAAATAACAGTATCCTCTTCTGTCCCATAAAATACATCTGTCTTATTGGCAGCTATAACCTGTGGTCTTTTGGCAAGTTCACTGTTGTAATTCATAAGTTCCTGATTAATTATATTAATATCATTAAGCGGATCACGTCCCTCTGTTGATGCTGCATCAACCATATGGATAAATACTTTTGTACGTTCTATATGCTTTAAAAACTCATGTCCTAAGCCAATTCCTTCTGCGGCACCTTCAATAAGTCCCGGAATATCAGCAATCACAAAACCATCGCCACCATCAATATCCACTACACCAAGCATTGGCGTAAGAGTGGTGAAATGATAATTTGCAATTTTAGGCTTAGCATTACTTACACGTGATAAAAATGTAGATTTTCCCACATTTGGAAAACCGACAAGTCCCACATCTGCAATAGTTTTAAGCTCTAAAATAACATCAAGCCCGCGTCCCGGCCTGCCAGGCTGCGCATATTTTGGCACCTGCATTGTAGGAGTTGCATAGTGGACATTACCTTTACCACCACGGCCTCCTTTTAAAATAACTTCTCTCTGACAGTCATGTGACATATCTACAATAACCTTACCTGTTTCTGCTTCTCTTACAACAGTTCCCTCTGGAACTTTTATAATAAGGTCAGCACCATCAGCACCATGACATTTTCTTTTACTTCCCGGACATCCATTGCCAGCGCAGTATTTTCTTTTATACCTAAAGTCATTAAGAGTATTAAGCCCCTTATCTACTTCAAAAATAATATCTCCGCCGCGTCCGCCGTCACCGCCATCAGGCCCGCCTGCCGCCACATAAATCTCACGCCTGAAGCTTACATGCCCATCACCGCCTTTGCCTGATGAAATGTAAATTTTAGCACTGTCTGCAAACATAATTTCACCTCATTTCTAAAGAAAAACGCAAATAGGGGCTGATATAACAGCCCCTGTATCAATTTTTACTATTAACACGAAAATCAGATAGTATGAAAATCCTGCTAAGTAAAACGAAAACCAAACCTATAGAAAAACGCGCTCTGATACGCTCTTCTGCACATACACCACTTAAGCTTTTTCTACTGGATATACAGAAGCCTGTTTCTTATCTCTGCCTTTTCTTTCAAAACGCAAAACACCATCTACTAATGCAAATAATGTATCATCACCGCCGCGTCCTACATTGACACCTGGATGGATTTTAGTTCCACGCTGTTTGTAAATTATATTACCGGCAAGAACAAACTGACCATCTGCTCTTTTTGCTCCAAGTCTTTTTGACTCAGAATCTCTGCCGTTTTTTGTAGAACCCATTCCTTTTTTATGGGCAAACAACTGAAGGTTCATCTTCAACATTGTATTACACCTCCTGCTTTCTCTTAATCTTAATCCTTATATATTTCTTACCGTATTCACTCTGTATGGCACAAAGACCTAATACAAGTGATTTAAGCAACAGCTCAGCTGATGTGCTGACAGGTTTTGATACAATAACAAACGAAACAACATCATCCTTTTGATGTACTGACTCATCAAACTTATCATCAGTAAACTTATCAATAGAGTTCATTGTATTAATAACAAGTGCAGATACAGCTGAACATACTATATCACTGCCATACTCTGCAAAACCTGCATGTCCTTCCATACAAAAACCGTATATCACATCATTCTGATTCTGATAAACTGTAACCTTTATCATACTGCCACCTTAAATATTAAGCATTGATCTTCTCAATCTTAACTTGTGTATAGCTCTGTCTGTGACCATTTTTCTTATGATATCCAGTTTTTCTCTTATATCTGTAAACGATAACCTTTTTAGCACGTCCTTCTTTAACTACAGAAGCCATAACTGTTGATCCTGAAACATCTGCCCCAGCTTTCATAGTTCCATCATTTACAGCAACAACATTATCAAAAGTAACTGTATCTCCTGCGTTTGCAGCAAGCTTTTCTACGTTAATGATATCACCTTCAGATACTTTGTACTGCTTTCCACCTGTTGCGATTACTGCGTACATATCTGCACCTCCTATTTATCATTACTCGCTAGTTTTGGCGTTTGAAACAGAATATGTAAAATATTGCTGCTGTCTAACTTAGATTACCACAGTAACAAAATATATGCATACTGTCACAAAACTTCAATTTGCCTCACTAAGCGGCATACTAGTGTATAGTAGCATTACTTTTACTATTTGTCAACATTTTTTTCCACTTAAATTAGAGGATTTTTGGCATGATTTTTTACTTTACAGCGCCTTAAATTTACATTTTGAGGACATTCCTTTAGATTTAAATATTTTTTTATACAATGTCACTTTGTCTTTATTTACTTTAACTTTTGGTTTGGAATAACCTTTGCCAAATGCGCTGTTTCCTATATTTGCGGCTGTAAGTTTATTTGTATTTACAGTTATATCAGCCAGTTTTTTGCATCCATAAAATGCTTTTGCACCTATAGAAGTTATATTTTTTCCTATTGTGACTGATTTTAGTTTTTTATTATCTTTAAAAGCATTTTTTCCTATAGAAGTTACTTTATATTTAACACCGGCAATTTTTATCGAAGCAGGAATAATAACATTTACAGGATTCTTTTCATTGTTTTTTACATATTCAACAGTTTTGCTGCTTCCGGTTCCAGTTACTTTATATACTGCATTTGAGTTGTTATCTGTGATTTTTGTACCATTTTTTACAGTATCTGTATTGTTATCAGTACTATTTCCAGAAGAAGCGTTAAGGTCAAAGAAATTTACAGTATATGATACATCATTGTCAAGACCTGTAATTTCAACTTTAAATACATCACCGCTTTCATATTTAATTCCATTATCTGGTCTGAAAATAATACAGCCAGTCTGTCCATAGCCGGCATTGTTTACATAAAACGGTCCGTCTGAATCTGAGTTTGAAAAATGCCATGTCTTGCCATCTCTTTTTCTTGTTAAAGTAACTTTAACATCTTCTGCATCTACACTATACCCCATTGAAATAGACCATGGATAATACTCTCCAAAATAATCTAAAGGCATATTCTGTGCCGGCCATGCAACGCCATATTCTTTTGCCAAACTGTTACTCTTATCAAAAGAATACACACAGCTATATGTACCATTCTTTCCACTAACTGCACCAAAACCGGTTTCGCCCATATATGGGTTTATAAGCCAGCGTCTGTGTCCAACCATTTCAATATTGTAGGAATCACCATCTTCCATCCAACTTGATACAATAGTATAATTCAAACTGCAATTAGCCCATGAAGCCCATGCAATATTAGATGATCCTGCACCTTCTGTGGCAAGTTCATACATATCATTAGACATTCCTGCAGGTTTATCAGGAAAATGTGACAGTTCATCATTAGCGTAATTGGCAAGTGCACCTGCCTGACAAAGAGTATTATATTCATCTGATAATTTTACATTATCAGAAATACCTGCAATATATCTTACCTGGTTCAATGTTTTTAACGCAGAATTTAATGTTTTATCAGATAGCTTACCTAAAGAATAAGGACTTTTTGTAACTGGTTCTTCATCAAACTTCAAAGCATCATTTAAAGAAACATCGTTGTTTTTGATATAATTACGTATCTCTTCCTGCGTATGATATTTTACATTAATACCAGAAGGTTTTTCATAACCTTCATCTGGATTTTCTACGTCTTTTGTTTCATCTGGTGAAACAGGAGCAAAACTTTGTGAAGGAGTCTGTGTTGGCCTGACTGTAGGTGAAGGACTTGCCTTTGGAGTCTGTGTTGGTCTAACTGTAGGCGAAGGACTTGCCTTTGG
>CAMWXG010000179.1 GCA_947178155.1 uncultured Lachnoclostridium sp. | reverse complement strand
CTTTACAATAGTCTAAATAGTATTTTTTTAATTCTTTTAATGACAATTCACTTTTAATTAATATTATTCCCAAATATTCCATACCATTTCCAGAACCAGTTAATTTCCCTGCCATAAACTGTCTTTCCACAAATTCTGTATCATCAGGAAGTGGAATCTTATATAATTTCATAGAAACCTTATCTGCAATATGGTCATTTACAAATGGTATAGAAACAAAGAATATTATAAACACTATAATAAAAGCTAAAATGACATATCCAAAAAATGAAAATACTTTTTTTATAAATTTGAATATCATAAACACCTCCACTTACTTAATTATACACTATATTGCAGCTTTCCCTTTCAATAAGACGACATGGTAGCTCAATCCTTATATTTTCTCTATGCAAATTCCTTTTTCTATCAATAAGCAATGTAACTGCCAAGTGTACCATTTCTTTTTTAGGTATATCTATAGTTGTAAGCATTGGAACAGTCTTTTCTGATTCTGCAATGTTATCTATTGAAATAACAGATGGAGAATATCCTCTTTTTTTATTGCTTTTAAGTGCCTGTAATACCCCAAGTGCTGTACTGTCATTTGCACAAAATACTGCTGTAGGCCTTACTGATTTTTCAATTATTTCATGCATAATCCTATAGCCTTCCTGCCTTGTTTGATCGCTTTGATATACATTTTCATAACTTAAAGGTATTCTATGTCTTAAAAGAGCCTGATAATACCCTGTATAACGTGACTCGTATGTACAATCCCCTATATAAGCTATATTCTTATGTCCAAGGGCTATTAAGTATTCAACAGCTTTATCTGCAGCAGTTATTCCATTGCAAATAACTTCATCATATTTAAATTCTGTAGGATTTCTGTCAATTCCTACTATATATAGATATCTTTTTTTCAAAAGCGGAATAATCTCTGACGGACATTTACCAAGTATAAGAAGCCCTGTATTATTTTTACATGAAACTGACAAAGACATTGCTGCCGCATTTTCTGTAATAATTTGCATTGAAGAACGATATGGTATCATCTGTGGCTTAATCTCGGTCTTTGTAAGCGATATAATATCAGTAAAGCTTAAAACCTCACCTGCAAGACATTCATTTTTCATAAATTCTTCCTTTGCATTTTGAAATAATTCATTAAAAAACTCATCTTTACTTAAACTATCAAATCGTGTTAATAAAACATCTATCGTAAATGGCTTATTCTTTTTTGGTGTGCCTTTCCTTAAATTTCTTGCAGATGTATTTGGAACATATTCAAGTTCATTTGCAATCTGCCATATCTTTTCAGAGAGTCCATTTTTATTACACCTATGATCAGGTGAATTTAAAACTCTTGATACAGTTGAAACTGATGTACCTGCAATCTTTGCAATTTCTTTAAGTGACATATTTTCTCTCCACCCCCTCTAAATTTGCAAACGTTATCATATATATGCTATATATTACATCTTACCATATATTACCTTTATATTCAAGTTTATAATTAATATTAAAAATCTTATATTTTATGTATCCTATAATAATGCAAACGTTGTCATATTTTTAAGTTTATTTCAAATACTAATATGAGTAAACTTTAATTATGATACTGTTCATTCTATATTAAGTACCAACAGTGCTTTTAGCACTAAATACATGCATTTTGCAAAATAATGCAAGTAACTTAGTCAGTGTGAACATACATTAATATTTATAAAATATTATAACAAATTGGAGGTTTTTTATGAGAAATCTAAAAAAATTTTTATTAATGGGAACAATTTTAGTATTTGGTATGGGAATAGCAGGTTGTGGAAAAGATTCTGATAAAAATAAAGAAGTGCATATTGGATATTTTAATAATATTACACATGCACAGGCTTTGCTTATGAAATCAGAAAAAAGTTTGGAAAATGCACTTGGAGATGAAACTACTGTAAAATGGACGGCTTTTAATGCTGGTCCTGCTGAGGTAGAAGCACTTTTCTCTGGAGATATTGATATAGGATATATTGGACCAGTTCCTGCTATTAGTGCAAATGTTAAATCAAAAGGTGATGTATCTGTAATAAGCAGTGCAACAAAGGGAGGAGCAGTTCTTGTTAAAAAGAGTGGTTCTGATATTACAAGTGTGAAAGATCTTGCAGGCAAAACAGTAGCAATTCCTCAGATAGGCAATACACAACATTTGTCTTTGCTTAAACTTCTTTCTGACAATAATTTAAAACCTGTTACTGATGGCGGCGATGTTACAGTCACAGCAGTAGCTAATGCTGATGTTGCAAATACTATGGAACGTGGTGATATTGATGCTGCACTTGTACCTGAGCCATGGGGCGCTACCCTTTTAGCAGCTGGAGCAGAACTTGTACTTGATTATGATGAAATATATATGCAAGGCGAATATGATGTTGCAGTTGTAGTTGTGCGTAATGAATTTAAAGAAGAGCATCCTGAAATTGTAGAGAAATTTTTAGAAGAACATAAAAATGCTACACTTGCTATCAACAATGATAAGCAGGCTTCTCTTGAAAAAATAAATAAAGAACTTGATGAAGCTACAGGCAAATCATTAAGTAATGATATAATAACCGAAGCATTTGAACGTATTGGTGTAAGTACTGATTTAAATAAAGATGCTATGACTGATTTTGCAAACATCAGTAAGGAAAATGAATTTATATCAGAGCTTCCTTCTGACAATTTATATGCAGATTAATTATAAAGAAAGGATAAACTGCTATGGCATTAATTTTAGAAGGCTTAGGTAAACATTTTGAAAATAGTGAAGAAGCTACTCTTCATGAAATAAACCTTACTATTGAAACTGGTGAATTTGTCTGCATTGTAGGTCAATCAGGCTGTGGAAAAAGTACACTTCTCAATTTAGTTGCAGGTCTTGACAAACCTACCAGTGGTAAAATCATATTAGATGGAGAAGAAATAACAGGCCCAGGAGCAGATCGTGTAGTTATGTTTCAGGAGCATGGTCTGTATCCTTGGCTTAACGTAATTGATAATGTAAAATTTGGCATGAAGCTTGCTGGTATACCAAATGATGTACAGGAAGAAAAAGCTATGCATTATCTTAAAATGGTTCATCTTGAGGAATATAAGGATTATCCCATACACCAAATTTCAGGTGGAATGAGACAGCGTACAGCCCTTGCAAGGGCTCTTACGCTTGATTCTAAAGTTCTGCTTATGGATGAACCATTTTCGGCACTTGATAAACAAACCTCAAATATTCTGCGTGAAGAATTACAAAATATATGGCAGGAAACTAAACGTACAATTTTGTTTATTACACATAGTGTAGAAGAAGCTGTATATCTTTCAGACAGAATTGTTGCTCTGTCTCCTGATACAGGGAAAATAGCTGGTCTTGTACCTGTTACGATGCCTCGTCCAAGACATGTTTATGCTCCTGAATTTGTTGAAATGAGACATCAAATATTGGAAATTGTTCGTGGTAAAACGATTTAAAATTCATGGAGGTAAAACGATGAGTATTATAATATTTGTAGTGATATTAATAGCAGCATGGCAGTTTTTCTATTGGCTTAGTGTTGATATGCTTGAACTTTGCAAATCATATGCTGTGCCTTCACCCATAGGAGTTGCAGAACGTTTCGCGGATCTTTTGAGTGATGGCAGCCTGCTTAAAGCAACTGGAAATTCATTATTAAGAGGTATAGCAGGTTTCGCAATAGCAGTAATTATTGGTGTAATAATAGGACTATTAATAAACCATTTTAATTACCTTCAGAAAAATCTTAAACCGATTGTACTAGGTGTTCAGACACTTCCAAGTGTATGTTGGGTACCATTTTCAATACTTTGGTTTGGTCTTTCTACAAAAGCTATATTATTTGTAGTTATAATGGGCTCAGCTTTTAGTATAGCAATTTCTGTTGATAATGCTATAAAAAATATACTGCCTATATACACTAAGGCAGCTTTAACTATGGGAGCAAATAAAAAGCAACTTTACACTTATGTAATATTTCCTGCAAGCCTTCCAGAACTTGTATCTGGTTTAAAACAGGGCTGGTCATTTGCATGGAGAGCACTTATGGCAGGTGAAGTAATGACCACATCAATAGGTCTTGGACAGACTCTTATTATGGGACGTGACCTTGCAGATATAAATCAGGTAATGCTTGTAATGCTTGTAATAGTTATTGTGGGAATTATTATAGACAAATGTATATTCTCAGTAATTGAAAAAAGACTTCTTAAAAAAAGAGGTCTTGCAGCTTAATGGAAAGGAGCAATGCTCTATGAAAAGAAAAATGCGAGCATTATTTCAAAATGGTCTTAAGAGCACCTTTGCCCATGCAGAATAGCAGACATATAGAAATCTGCATGGGCGAATAATACTATATGTTCTGCTGTGTCTGCACTTTATTTATAAAAAGATAAATAAGGAGCGGTAAGAATGAAATATATAAATGCAGCAGAAATACTTCCAGAGAAATTATTAAGGGAGATTCAGACATATATTGATGGAGATGTGTTATATATCCCCAAGACATCAGCCAAAAAGGTATGGGGTTCCGTTAGTGGTTCACGCGAGTTTTATAAAAAAAGAAATAATGAAATACAGTTTCTTTTTAAAAATGGATATTCCATAGAATACTTGTCGCAACGGTACGGATTGGCACATAGCACACTGAAAAAAATAATATATGGATAATCAAAGGGCGCTTGCGTAAGCAGGCGTCTTTTTGTGGTAATATTGATTATAGCTATTCTTGCCACTTGTTT
>CAMWXG010000178.1 GCA_947178155.1 uncultured Lachnoclostridium sp. | reverse complement strand
AAATCGGCATTTCATGCATGTTTTAATGCTTTCAGACACTCGGAGCTATCACAAGCTTCAAAGCTACAAAGGCTTCAGTATTTACAGTAGAGTTTGATGCTCCATGCAGTACAGCTGCTGTAGTAAAAATCACAAAAGGCGCTGATACAACTGCTATAGCTGGCAAAGAAAGCTGGAGTGAAGACAGAAAGACTTACACATTTACAAGTGATACTAATTTTACAACAGGTGAGTATACTGTAACTGTTTCACTAAACAACGAAGTTAAAGCTACACAGACAACAAAGGTGGAAGCTTCACGTGTTGAAACAATTGAAATTCTTGGGGATCAGGCACTTACAAGAAATGAAGGTAATGACAAGAATATGCTCGCAGTTATTTACTATGATGTAAAAGACCAGTATGGTGACTCTATTAAGAGCAATACATCTATTAACTGGACAATTTCTTCTTCAAACAGCTATACTGTAGATAAGAACGTAGGTAGAATAACTGTTAGAAGCAGTGGTAAGAATGGTAATAATACTGGTACTGACAGAAACCCATTTATTTATGGAACACAGATATCTGTAACTGGTGTACATGCAAAGACTGGTAAGATGGTTAATAAAATTCTTACAGTTGGTCAAGAGCAGGCTGTAGATGAAGTTAAGCCAATAGGCTTCTTAAATAAAGATAAGAAGAAAGAAAAACCTACTAAAGATCTGCCAAAAGATTTCCAGAAAGACACATATGTACTTTTGTATGAAACTTTAGATCAGCAAGGTAATCCTATCGAGGCATCTTCAGCAAATATTTCAGGAAGCACTGATGGAAATACACCATCATATGTTACATTTGTTACAGAAACTCCTGAATATATAACAAATGATTTTAAGGATGACGCAATTTATACAGTTGATATTACTGACGACAAGATTGATAATCCAATTGAGTATTCATCAGTAACAATTCAGCCTGGTATGTATGTAGACCGCGGTGGTGAAGCAACTATCAAGGCAATTGCAAATAGAACAGGAAGATCTAACTTACTTACATTTAATATAGGCAAAGCAGCAATGCTTCAAAGTGTTCATCTTATTGCACCTAATAAGACAGTAGCAGATGGTGATATAAATGTTGAGATACCATATGACGCTAGAGATACAGAAGGTAATCCTGTAACTAAGTATGAAACACTTGCACGCTCTACAAATACACTTAGAATGACAGCATCTGCTGGTGAATTAGTACTCAAAGAGCAGGCAGACGGTACAGGTAAATTCTTCTGGACTGATGCAAAAGATTATACTGATCATGACTATGATACTACAAAAGTAAATATTGCCGATGGTTCAGACAGAATAGTTGCACTTACTACAGTTGTTGTTGGTGGTGTTAGTGACGGAGATCAGACTCTTCTTTTAGATGTTTCTGATATGAGAAGACCTACAACTGTAAATGAAGTTAGCTTAGTAGATACTTTTGCTGGTGCTACTGTTAAGGATGATGTAGTAGCTAATAATGCAAATGATAATTCTATTGTTGAAGGAAAATCATATAGATTAGGTTTAGATACTATGACCTATTACGATCAGTATGGTGAACCAATGACTACTGATGTCAAGAAAGATTGGGCTAAGAACTTCTGGAAAGTAGCACAGGAAGGTAAGAAAATTGGCGGAACAAACTATGGTTTCGAAGTTGAGCCTTTAGGCAATGGCAGTATGGGATTTACAAATAAAATGCAATTTACTTCTGAAACAATCGCATCAGGCAGCACTGGTGGACTTAGACCAATTTATGAGAACGGTCCAGATGGAAAGCCTGTAGATAAGAACAAAGACGGTATAATTGATGAGAGAGATGCTATAAGCTGGTATGATCCTAATGCTGGTAGCAGCAACAGTAATAATACTACTAACAATAGTAGTATTGTACAATATAAATTAGCTGATGCATTGTTTGGTAATGTAGCAAATACAAATGAACTTGCTACTAACGAAGTTGGAAGTGTTACAGTTAAGTATTCAATACTTGCAAAAGCTTCAAGTGACAATGTATACAGCAATGCCGGAAAAGCAAAACCTGTAAATTATACTATAGTTCCAGTTAAGAAAGTTGCTGACTTCAAAGTTGCAGTAAGTTCTTCTAAGGTTGGTATTACAACAAACAATACACCAAATAGAAATGGTGAAACACTTAAAGCTACATCAGCTTCTGCTATTTTAGGCAGTGACGATATCGCAGATAAATATACAGGAATAGCTGGGGATTATGCAAATATTACTCATGTTGCAAATAGCAAGGTAAAAGTTAGTGGAGCATATAAAGGTGCAAATCTTGTATTGCCAAATAAATCTGTAAGCAAAGATGATAAAATCGATTGTTATGACTTACCAGAGGATGCTGCTAGTATGGAAAAATTAAAGAGTGATGTACTTTGTGCGATTAATGCTAATAGAATTGTAGCTATAACAGGCAGTGCAATAAAATGGGGTGATTTGTATAACTTTAATACAGCTAAAAACGAAAGAACTGACAAATCTGTTATGTTGACTGCACATATCTATACAGATTTCGATAGAGAAGTGGATAATGGTAAAACTACAAATAAACTTGCAGGTAGTAGAACCCCAATTGATATCAAAGATATAACAAAAGTATCTACATCATTTAAGGTATCTGATGAAGCTTCAGGACTTTCTTCAGTATCTATAAAGGACGCTGATATTATTCCTATGGATACACGTCTTGCGCTTGGTAATATATTATTTAGTAAGGTTGAAGCAAAAGACCAGTATGATTGTGTAATAACAGAAGGATTAGAAGCTCCAGAGTTTACTGTTTCTGATTATAAAGAAAATATTGATGAACTTGCTCATTTAGTAGACAGCAGTGTTGTAAACCAAAATGGTTCAGGAAGTGTATATATTGATGGCGCAGAGATTGGTGATACATTTACAGTAAAGGTTAGTGTAAAAGCTACAGCCTCATCAGTTATCAGGACTGCAACTAAGAGCCTGAAAGTAGCTCCTGATGCTTATGCTATGATTTCTAGTGTTGGTGATAATAATATTGTTAAACCTGAAGATAATGTTCCTGATTATGACGCTATTAAAGGAAAGACAAAAGAAGAGGCACTTCGTAAAACATTAAAATATGACAGATAATAACAAATAATTGTATAAGTTATTATTGTTGAAAAGATAATCCTTCCCATTAGTGGGAGGGATTATTTTTATACACAATGTCAATATAGTAAGATTGTATTAAAACTATGCAGAAATGAGGTCTAAAATGAAAAAAATATTTACTATAATTATAATTGCGATTATAACATGTTTGAACACATCAGGCTGTGGAAAAATTAATGAATCTGCCACAGATAAAGCATCCTTTGTGGAAACCCCAACAGATGCTGCAACATCACAAAATAATAAAGATATTATCTCACAACCATCACCTGAAGTTGATGATACTAAAGCTGATAATATTGTAAATGAAACACCTAAGCCAGAAACTCCTGAAATGGTAAAATTTACTTCTGATGAAGCTTATCTTGATGCCAATAGAAGAGTAAAATTTCTAGGTTTAAAAGAATATAAAAAAATCGAAGGTGAAAATAATACAGATAAACCACAAAAAGGAAATAAATATCTTGTTCTTTTTTTATCAATATCAAATACAGGAAATGAAGAAGATTATATAAATTATAATTATCTTTCTGCAAAAGTAAATGGAAAAAAGACTGATCATACCTTCCTTGTAAACAGTCCAAGAAATTATCCGCCTATATTTGAGCATATTGAAGCGGGTAAAACTATTGGAGGGTTTATTGTATGGGAAGTACCTGAAAATTGGAAAACAATTAGTTTAACTTATAATGGCTGGAAAGATACAGATAATATATCATTATCAGCAAAATTTACAAAAAAAGATTTACAAAACCCTATAATTTATGATTCAACAAACTATAATTAGAACAAATACAATTATAAAATATATCTATCTAAAAAATAATTTTAAGACATGCTCTAATACAAAATAATAAGCATAGAACCTCTCATGAAATTATATTAAAGTTTTGGAAAATATAATTTGTGAATATTCTATGCTTAAAAATTTGAATTTTTATTTTTTGAATTTTTCAATTATACACTCATGCTTTTTCTTTTCTTTATCATAATTAATTCCAACTAAAAGTAAATTACCAAGATAATCTGCAAGTGAATCTGCATAATTCTTATTTTTAATTTGACTTATAGCACCATCAGCGGATTTATTCCATTTCAGTTCAACAACCATGGCAGGCTTATCACAATTTTTTCTTGGAATAAAAACAATATCAGCAAATCCTTTACCACCTGGAAATTCTCTTATTAGTGTATAGTCATTTCTTGCACTGTAATATGCAATAGATATAACACAACTTAATGAATTTTCATCATTATATTTTAGGATCGATAAAGTATCATCATGCACACTGTCAATTATTTCTGCAACTTTTGTATTGTTAAAATTTAAAGTAGCTTCAAGTAGCGAATTAGATTTGTTCAGGGAATTAATGACTTCATTCCAATTTGAACGTTTAATAGAAATTTCAAATTCTCCCTCAATTTCAAGATTGGGAATAAAAACTTCTTTTGTTTCGCTATCATATCCAAGATATCCAAGATGCACAAGTAAAGTAAAGACATCATCTTTTGTTTCAAAATTTGTCATATCATTTTGAAAACTTTTTGTATCAATAACACAGCGTCCACTGCCAAACATAGCTATTATACTGTCTTTAAGTCCATCAAGATTAAGGTCAAAATAAATTCTTAGTGCTTC
>CAMWXG010000177.1 GCA_947178155.1 uncultured Lachnoclostridium sp. | reverse complement strand
ATACTATTGATACGACATCTGTAGTGAATTCATCATATAATTCTGATAATAGCTCAGGTGGAGTATCAGATATTGCAGAAAATGTACTTCCATCAATAGTTGCTATAGATGTTACAGCAAAAGAAACAGCAACTGATATTTTTGGAAGAACTTACAGTCAGGATGCGACAGGAAGTGGTTCAGGGATAATAGTTGGACAGGACGAAAAATATTTGTATATTGTTACAAATAACCATGTAGTGGATGGTGCTACAAGTGTTTCTGTAAAGTTTAATGATGACAGCGTTTATTCTGCTAATGTAAAAGGCACAGATTCATCTGCTGATATTGCAGTAATAGAAGTTGCAGTTTCAGATATTTCAAGTGAAACAATGGGAAATATTAAGATTGCCAAATTAGGAGATTCTGATGCAGTAAAGATAGGTGAGCAGGCAATAGCAATAGGCAATGCTTTAGGATATGGTACATCTGTAACAGTTGGTTATATTAGTGCAAAAGACAGAGAAGTATCAGCCGAAGATTTAAATATGAAACTTCTGCAGACAGACGCAGCAATTAATCCTGGTAACAGTGGTGGTGCTTTGGTAAATTCAAATGGTGAGATAATAGGTATAAATTCATCTAAATATGCAGAAACATCTGTAGAAGGAATGGGTTTTGCAATTCCAATTAATACAGCAGCACCTATAATTGACAGTATTGTTAAAGCAGAAGTTGTTTCAGAAGAAGATGCTGCATATCTTGGCATAAAAGGAAAAGATGTAGAAACTGAGTATGCACAGTATTATAATATTCCAGAAGGTATATATGTAGGTGAAGTTACAGCAGATGCACCTGCTGCCGAGTCAGGAATTAAAGTTGGGGATATAATAGTAAAGTTTAATGGCATGGATGTTTCAGAAATGCAAGGACTTCAGGAAAAACTTGCACTCTGCAAAGCTGGAGATAAAGTAGAAGTTGTAGTAAAAAGAGCGGATGACGGTGAATGGAAAGAAAAGAAATTTACAGTAACACTAGGAAGAAAAGCTGATGCTGTTGATACAAGTAATAGTGGAGAGCAAGAAGGCTATTCTGGTCAGGATAGCAATAACAACAATAATAATGGTAATTATGAAAATAATTTTCCAAATAACGGAAGTTATGGAAGAAGGAGTATGTATTAATTGTTATTAATAAGTTATATCATATCTGCATGGCAACAGAAAACATTTGTGGAATGCCATGCAGATTTATAAAAAATTACTATTGCATTAAGATTTGTTATATGGTATTATACAAAAGTTGTAAAACCACTACTCAGGATTTGGCCTCTCCGCCCGGTGCTTGGTAGCAGGTTAAAATAAGATTTAAAATTCAGGAGGGAAATTTAATGATTAGTAAAGAGAAAAAAGCAGAAATTATTAAAGCTTATGGACGTACACCAGAGGATACAGGTTCTCCAGAGGTACAGATTGCGCTTTTAACAGAGCGTATCATTGAGCTTAACGAGCATTTAAAGGTGAATAAAAAAGATCATCATTCAAGAAGAGGTCTTTTAAAGATGGTAGGTCAGAGACGTAACCTTCTTGCATATTTAAAGAAGAAAGACCTTGAAGCATATCGTACTCTTATTGAAAGATTAGGTTTAAGAAAATAACTTAAAATATTACAATAGTTTCAGATTTTGGTTATCAGAACGTATTTGAAGATTATAGATATATTACTGGTTACTGCTCACGGAATGCACACCTAAAAGTAACTATTACTATTTCAAATACGTTCTGATATTTTTTTGGACTTGCATAGTTTTAGTAATAGTGGTATACTGCAAAAGATAGTAATTTAATAGTTATTAATATAGTATTTATGATTATTAAAATGGCAGGCGGCTTCGAGACTTCTGAAAAATGCATCATTTATGAGGTGCTTTTTTCAGTTGTTTCGAGTAAAGCCTGTATATTTAAGAAAATGTTTGAAAGGAGATTTTAAATGGCATACAAAACATATTCAATGGAGCTTGCAGGCAGGACTTTGTCGGTTGATGTAGGACGTGTTGCAAAGCAGGCAAATGGTGCTGCACTTATGCGTTATGGGGATACTATGGTGCTTTGTACTGCAACAGCATCAGAAAAACCTAGGGAGGGGATTGATTTTTTCCCTCTTTCAGTGGAGTTTGAGGAAAAGATGTATGCGGTAGGCAAGATACCGGGAGGATTTAATAAGCGTGAAGGAAAGGCCTCTGAAAATTCAGTTCTTACAGCACGTGTAATAGACCGTCCAATGCGTCCGCTTTTTCCAAAGGATTATCGTAATGACTGTACACTTAATAATCTTGTGCTTTCTGTGGACGAAGAGTGTCGTCCGGAGCTTGTAGCAATGCTTGGTTCAGCCATAGCGACAAGCATTTCTGATATTCCATTCTGCGGACCATGTGCCACTACACAGCTTGGTATGGTAGATGGCGAATTTGTTATTAATCCAAATCAGGATATATGGGATAATGGTGATTTACAGCTTACAGTTGCTTCTACAAGTGAAAAAGTAATTATGATTGAAGCAGGAGCAAATGAGATAAAAGAAGAGAAGATGTTAGAGGCAATTTATATGTGCCACGATATCAATCAGACTATTATTGAATTTATTAATAAGATGGTTGAGGAAGTAGGAAAGCCTAAGCATGAATATACAAGCTGTGCTATTCCTGATGAGATGTTTGAAAAAATAAAAGAGATTGTTCCTCCTGAAGAAATGGAAGAGGCAGTATTTTCTGATGATAAGCAGACACGCGAAGAAAATGTACGTAAGGTAACAGAAAAGCTTGAAGAAGCATTTGCTGACAATGAAGAATGGCTTGCAATACTTGGTGAGGCTGTATATCAGTATCAGAAAAAGACAGTCCGCAAGATGATTTTAAAAGACCATAAGCGACCTGATGGACGTGAGATTACTCAGATAAGACCACTTGCAGCAGAGGTAGATCTTATACCAAGAGTCCATGGTTCTGCTATGTTTACACGCGGTCAGACGCAGATTTGTACTATTACAACACTTGCGCCGCTTTCAGAAAAGCAAAAGGTAGATGGACTTGATTCATATGTTACAGAAAAAAGATATATGCATCATTATAATTTTCCTTCATATTCAGTAGGTGAGACAAAACCAAGCCGTGGACCGGGACGTCGTGAAATCGGACATGGTGCTCTTGCAGAGAAAGCACTTGTACCTGTACTTCCAAGTGAAGAAGAGTTTCCATATACAATACGTACAGTATCAGAAACATTTGAATCAAATGGTTCTACATCTCAGGCAAGTATCTGTGCATCTACTATGTCACTTATGGCGGCAGGAGTGCCTATTAAAAAGCCTGTTGCAGGTATTTCATGCGGTCTTGTGACTGGGGAAACAGATGATGATTATATTGTCCTTACAGATATTCAGGGACTTGAAGACTTCTTTGGTGATATGGACTTTAAGGTGGCAGGCACAAAGGACGGTATTACTGCAATTCAGATGGATATAAAGATTCATGGTCTTACAAGACCTATTGTTGAAGAAGCAATAAATCGCACACGTGAAGCAAGAATGTATATTCTTGACAATGTAATGCTTCCTGCAATAAGTGCTCCGCGTGGAGAGTTAAGTAAATATGCACCAAAGATTATGCAGATGCAGATAGATCCTGCTAAGATTGGTGATGTAGTAGGGCAGAGAGGCAAGACAATTAATTCACTTATTGAGCGTACTGGTGTGAGAATAGATATTACTGATGAAGGAATGATTTCAATATGTGGCGAGGACAGTAAGAAGATGCAAGAAGCACGCAGGCTTATTGAAGTTATAGTAACAGATTTCTTCCCGGGGCAGAAGCTTGAAGGTGAAGTAGTGGCTATAAAGGAATTTGGCGCATTTATTGAATTTGCTCCTGGTAAAGAAGGAATGGTTCATATCTCAAAGATTAGCAATGAGAGAATTAATCATATCGAAGATGAGCTTACACTTGGCGACCATGTAAAGGTAGTATGTCTTGGCAAGGATAAGATGGGCAGAATGAGTTTTAGCATAAAAGATGCAAAATAATTGTTCAAAATATTTATTAAAATTTTTAAGTGTTTTTTAGTAAAAGAGCTGTTGAGGAATTGTTCAGTTAGTTGTTGACAATTCCTCAACAGCTCTTCCGTTTATGAAATAGAAAATTGATTGTAACATAGTGGTATGTTAACCAGAAATTTGTCTGTGTCAGCCGTTTGCGGCATTTTGGAAAATCCATGACGCTTAAAGTGTATAAGAAATAAAAACCCTGTAAATATTACAGGGTTTTTATGTGTGTGTCATTTTAACAGTTTCTAAGTATGGCAACTTACGCTTTTATTGTGGCAGCTTATGTTAATTGGTATTGAGACACACATTTTTATATATTATAATATTGTTTCAAGGGGAGAATACATTTAGAAAGAAGGTGTCAGATTGAAGATTACTATTAACACAGATAACGATATTGAGGAACTTCATATTGAGATTACATGTAGAAATATAACTCCGGACATAGAAAAAATTGCTGCAATGCTTAGAATGATGGATAAAAAATTAACTTGCAAAAGAGAAAATCAGATTTTTATAATTTCTGTTAATGATGTTCTTTATATAGAAGCTGTGGATAGAAAATGCTTTCTGTACACAAAAGATTATTATTACGAAACAGATTTTAAATTATATGAGTTGGAGGAAGAGTTAAGCAACAGTGGATTTTTTAGAATAAGTAAATCTATGATTATTAATTTAAGAGATGTTAAGTCATTAAAAGCAGAATTTAACAGACGGCTATTGGTAAATATGTGTAATGGCGAACAGATTATTGTTTCAAGGCAATATGCTGATAAACTTAAAAGAAAGTTAGGTGTATAAAGA
>CAMWXG010000176.1 GCA_947178155.1 uncultured Lachnoclostridium sp. | reverse complement strand
CTGTTTTAGAGATTTATAAATTCTATCAGTCCCGGCATATTCTTTAATCAATCTAAAATCTATACAATCAACATCCTTTCCAAAATACTTAAATGTCTCCATGTCATTTTGAGTAAGCCCCAAAACAGCAATATTTTTCATGAATTCAGGTCTTATTTCAAACATAAATCTCTCATCAGTAAGCATATGCACATAATATCCAAAATAAAGGCTTTTTGTCTTATTATCTTCTCTTTCAATCATCGCAAAGCTTTCTTTCATAAAGGCATCCAGCCTTTCACGAAATAATTTTACATTTTCCTGTTTAGTAAAATCATTATCTTTTATGCCATCTCTAAAATGTGTATGCTTTTTCATTTCACGTACATAATTCTTCCTTGCCATTATTCCATCAGGACAAATATTACCTGCCACAAAATAATCCCTTTTAAGCTCTATATCACCATACTTAGTTTTTAAAACTTTTTCACCCCACTCTTGACACAGCTTGTCCGCAATAACAAGATGCACCATAGTTCCTGCCATTAAAAACCCCTCCTTATAAATTTTATGTTATCTCATCAAAATTCTTAAACATTATCTCTAACTTATCAATTTTCTTCTCTGTATGATAATGCCCACAGTACCATTTCTTATAATTAAGCCTGTTTTCAATATAATCCAGCCATTCCTCTGTGGATTTATCCACCATACTTTGGTCTACTCCCGGCAAAAACACCTCTACCGGTTCATATTTTAATGGTGTCGTATGTGACAAAACAATATCTACTTTCCAATCATTGTCAGCAAGCTGCTGCTCTACATAGTGCTTAATTTCATCTGAAGGCTGCTCATCTTCCCACCAGCCATACCTATATATAATCCTTATCATCTTATCTATGCTATATGCACCGCCAATAGCAATTGTCTTTAACCCATCCAGATCAAAGATTTCTCCATCCTTTGCAAACAATATATTTGGATATTCTTTTTCCACATAAACTATACCGCCATTCCACTTTTTCTCCTTATAAGAAGAAATTGTGTATGGTCTCTGCTCATGATTTCCATGTATGCAAAACAATGTTATTGGCATTGCCGCTATATAATCTTTCTTTGTCTTGTCTTCATTGCCGCCGCTGAAATTGATACCAGCATCTCCAAGAATAATCATAACATCATTCACAGATGTTTTAAATTTCATGCAAAAATCAAATATGCGATAGAAATCCCCATGTGTGTCTCCCGTTATATAAATCATAATGCTTTACTCCTTTGTTTATACAGATTTCCCGCTTGTTACTTTGATAATATCCATGGATATTTTATCATTAAATAAGTTAACCTGCAAGTAATAAGCTGACCTTATAGTAAACTGCCTTTTTAACCTTATTTGTAAAAAATCAAAAAATACCTATTAACGCACGAAAAGCATTGAAACTATCAAGTTTCAATGCTTTTTAAATCTTCTTTTGTAAGCTGAAAATGGGACTTGAACCCACGACCCCTTCATTACGAGTGAAGTGCTCTACCAACTGAGCTATTTCAGCAACTTTAGGCATAAAATACCTACGTGTTATAGTTTATAATGTCAATCGCCATTTGTCAAGAAGTAAATTTCCTCATTTGTAAGTTTTCTATAATCACCACACTTAAGTTTCTCATCCAGCTTAAGCCTCCCCATTTGTATTCTCTTAAGATACATCACTTTAAAACCTATAGCCAAAAACATCCTCTTTACCTGATGATATCTTCCCTCATGGATTTTCAATTCAAGCATACAATATTTCCCATTGTAATAACTTTCATTATATGTATCATCCTGATCACAATAATTGCTTTCATTCCATACACCTGCTTTACTGCAATTACCACTTGTACCAAAAGCATTCTCCTGTCTGTAATCACAAGCTTCTTTTATCTTATCCTGATAATTCTCTAACTCATTCCATGTACAACTCTTTATTATATTTACTTTAGCAGGAAGTGTCGGTGTTTCATCTCCAATATCAACCCCATGCTCAAACAAAGCTAAATGGGATTTATCAGGTTCACCGTTTACAATAACAAAATATTTTTTGTCTACATGCTTTTTAGGTGATAAAAGATTATGTGCAAGTCTTCCGTCGTTTGTTATAAGAAGCAATCCTTCTGTATCTATATCAAGTCTTCCCACAGGAAATATGTCTTTTTTTGTATTTTCATCTATCAGGCTTACAACTGTACTATTTTTGCTGTCACTTGTTGCAGAAACATATCCCATTGGCTTGTTAAGCATAAAATATTCATATCTGCAATATGCTATATCCTCTCCATTTACAGTCACTAAGTCTTTATTTTCATCTATTTTTATATCAGGCTTTAACACAAGCTGTCCATTTACAAATATGTTTCCTGATTTAATTACTTTTTTAACTTCATTCCTTGTTCCAACAGACATATCTGCAAGAAACTTATCCAAACGTATCATACAGACCTCCTATTGCACGTATTATAGCGTGTTTAAAAATTCATTCTCACAATTCACTTTCCACTTTGTACTATATTGGACTCAAAGTGGGAAGCATATCTTGCAAAAAGCAACCTCCAAACATGCTATAGAGCAGCGTATATACGCTGCTCTATATTATAACATTTTGACAGAAGCTTGTACTTCTGCCAAAACAGATGACTTGCCTGATAAAGTTAAATTTTCATTTTACAATCCATTATACAAATCTGCATATTTCTTTGCTGAACTTGCCCATGAAAAGTCTAATGCCATTCCTCTGTCTATAATTTTATTCCACTCACGCCTTCTATTATAGTAGACATCTTTAGCATATCTTATAGTATTAAGCATCTCATGTGCATTATAATTAGCAAATGAGAAACCTGTGCCCTTATTTTCATACTCATTATATGGCTCAACAGTATCTTTAAGTCCTCCTGTTTCCCTTACAATCGGAACTGTACCATACCTAAGACTCATTAACTGACTCAAGCCACATGGTTCAAAAAGTGATGGCATAAGAAATGCATCACAGCCTGCATATATTTTATGTGAGCGCTCATTAGAATAAAATATATTTGCAGAAACCCTGTCAGGATATTTCCACTCAAAATGTCTGAAAAGATGCTCATACTTTTCTTCACCTGTTCCAAGAACTACAAGCTGTGTATCCTCTGCGCAAATCTCTTCTATTACATAATCTACAAGATCAAGTCCCTTCTGATCAGTAAGCCTTGATACAATACCTATCATAAACTTTTTGTCATCCTGTAAAAGCCCAAGCTCTTTCTGAAGTCCATGCTTGTTCTTAACCTTTTCCTTACGAAATGTCTTAGCATTGTAATTCTTATATATCATATTGTCTGTTTCCGGATTATACTCATCATAATCAAGACCATTAACAATACCTACAAGTGAATTGCTGCGTGCGCACATAAGACCATCAAGCTTCTCGCCATAAAATGGCATTTTGATTTCCTCAGCATAAGAATCACTTACTGTTGTAACCATATCTGCATATACTATGCCGCCTTTAAGATAATTGGCATCACCATATGCTTCAAGTTTATCAGACGTAAAGAATGATGAATTAAGACCTGTAATATCTTTAACCTTTTTCAAATCCCATATTCCCTGGAATTTAAGATTATGTATGGTCATAATAGTCTTAATTCCGTGATAAAACTCATTTTCAGTAAACATATCATGCAAATATACAGGAATAAGGCCTGTCTGCCAATCATGACAATGTATAATGTCAGGTCTGAAATTAAGACTTGGCAATGATGATAATGATGCCTTGCAGAAGAAAGCAAACTTCTCTATATCCTCATGAATATATCCATAAGGCTTCATTCCTGCAAAATAGAATTCATTATCTACAAAATAGAATTTAATCCCCTCATATTCTAACTCCAAAATACCTACATACTGCTTACGCCATGCCAAATCAATATAAAAATGCGTCTTGTACTGCATCTTTTCCTTCCATTCATCAGGTATACATGCATACTTTGGCATCATCACCCTTACATCAAACTCTTTTTTGTCAAAATATTTAGGCAACGAACCTGCTACGTCTGCAAGACCTCCTGTTTTGATAAATGGTACACACTCTGATGCAATAAATAAAATGTTTTTCATCAAAAAACCTCCTTCCGCTACTCATATTTATATTATAACCTAAATAACGGACGGTGAAAAGACTTTTTTTAATAACTATATTTTTTATGCCCGCATTTTATACTCTAGCCTTATTTTATCTGCAATAAGTGCTACAAATTCAGAGTTAGTAGGCTTACCTTTTCCAGAATTAACTGTATATCCAAAAAGTTCTTCTATTGTATCCATTTTTCCTCTGCTCCAAGCCACTTCAATAGCGTGTCTTATTGCCCTTTCTACCCGGCTTGATGTAGTTTTATGATTTTTTGCAATGGTAGGGTAAAGTCTTTTTGTTATGGAACCAAGCATTTCATTATCATTAACAGACATAATTATTGCATCTCTTAAATACTGATATCCTTTAATATGTGCCGGAACACCTATTTCATGTATAATATTTGTAACATCTGCTTCCAGATTATTTATCTTGTTTTTAGAATTTTGCTGATTGGCAAGCACAGTATTAATTACATGATTATCACTTTCATTATAGACTGCTACAGCCCTTGCCCTATTTACTACCATTCTTGTATCAAATGGTTTCAAAATATAATAAGCCGCACCAAGCTCAAATGCATTTTCAGTTACGCTCTCCTGACTTACCGCAGATACAACTATTATTTTAGGTATATGATTCGACTTGCTGCTCTTTAATCTCTCCATTACACCAAGTCCATCAATCTTTGGCATAATTAAATCTAAAAGAACCACATCCGGCTTATAAAATTCTATAAGGCTTAGAGCCTCCTCTCCATCTGACGCAGTTCCAACCACTTCCATATCTTCTTCCTTCATAATAGCATCTCTAAGTAAGCTAACAATTCTTTTGTTATCATCTACAATTAAAATTTTAACATTCTGCATTACAATTCCCTTCCTGCCACAGATGGCATATCCTTTCTATGGATAATATCTTATTAAAATAATAC
>CAMWXG010000175.1 GCA_947178155.1 uncultured Lachnoclostridium sp. | reverse complement strand
CATCATCTGTAAGTCTTCCAAGTTTTAAGTCAAATTCTTTCATTTCTTTATTTACAACATATGCCTTTATTACTTCATCTTTATTAATAATTGCATTTTTTATATCTTTTATAAATATATAATCTCCATTTGCAAATGGAAGCTCGTCCTCTTCAAATATAAATGGAAGCATGCCCCAGTTAATAAGGTTTGAACGATATCTTTTTGTTGCATATTCTTTAGCTATATTTGCAAATCCTCCAAGTACTTTCTGACATGAAGCTGCCTGCTCGCGTGCTGAACCATCACCAGGCTTTACAGCATATATTAAGCTGCCAATCTGTGTATCCTCTGGCTTTGATTCAAACTTAGAATTTACAGTATCAAATATTTCTTTTATCTCAGGACATGCATCAAATATATCTTCTCCCGCTACACGCGCCTTTTCTGCAAGCTGTACTGCTTTTGCCCTGCCAACATACTCAGGATCTTTTCTTGAAAGTGTAAATTCTGCAAGTCCTAGAGGATTTGAACGATATGATGAAGTTTCTCCGGAAGGGATAAGCTCATCAGTAGTTGTAACAGGATCATGTATTTCTGATACAATTTTAAGCACAATATTATCTGTAAGTGCTGCCATTTCAGGCCAATCCTTTATATTTGGACCAAATTTAATCTCAACATTTGAATCTGGTCTGCCTACGCCATTATATACACGGTTCTCATAGATTGCACTGTCAAAGAAATATTTTGGTTTGCCAAAGTCTGCATCAATGTCCATTGCTGATGTGAGATAACCTTTATTGGCTGCTGTAGCAGCAATTGAACGTGCATCCATAAGAGCAACAGAAGCGATCTGTCCGCTTGTAACTTTTGAACCCTCTCTATTAGGGAAGTTACGTGTTGAATGTCTGATTGAAAGCCCATTATTAGGAGGAACATCTCCGGCGCCAAAACATGGACCACAAAATGCAGAACGCACTGTTGCACCTGTTGCCATAATATCTGCTATCGTACCATTTTTAACAAGCTCCATAAATACAGGCTGGCTTGATGGATACACACTAAGTGAAAATTCATCAGCACCAATATATTTGCCACGGAGAATATCAGCTACATCGCATATATTTTCAAATCCTCCGCCTGCACAGCCTGCTATCACTCCCTGTTCTACATATAATTTACCATTACGCACTTTATCTTTAAGAGTATACTTAATTGATTTATTATTCTCAAGCGTTACAAGAGCCTTCTTTTCTACATCATCAAGAATGTCCATCATGTTTTCATTAACTTCATCAATAGTATAAACATTACTTGGATGGAAAGGCATTGCAATCATTGGCTTAACCTCTGAAAGGTCTACATATACCATTCCATCATAATATGCCACATCAGCAGGTTTTAACTCTTTATAATCCTCCGGACGCTTGTGGATTTCATAAAATTCTTTTATCTCATTATCTGTAGTCCAGATAGAAGACAGACATGTGGTTTCAGTTGTCATAACATCAATTCCAATACGATAATCTGCCGAAAGATTTGCCACACCATCTCCCACAAACTCCATTACTTTATTATTAACATAACCATTATTAAATACTGCTCCAATAATAGCAAGCGCTATATCCTGAGGACCCACTCCTTTCTGTGGCTTTCCAGTAAGATACACAGCTACAACTCCAGGCATTGCGACATCATATGTTCTGTTAAGAAGCTGTTTTACAAGCTCAGGACCACCTTCACCCATTGCCATAGTTCCAAGTGCTCCATATCGTGTATGTGAATCTGAACCAAGTATCATATTTCCACATCCAGCAAGCATCTCACGTGCAAATTGATGTATAACTGCCTGATGAGGAGGAACATACATTCCTCCATACTTCTTAGCACATGACAGACCAAACATATGGTCATCTTCATTAATAGTACCTCCTACTGCACACAAGCTGTTATGACAATTCGTAAGTACATAAGGAACAGGAAATTCTTTAAGGCCTGACGCACGCGCCGTTTGAATTATGCCTACAAATGTAATGTCATGCGAAGTAAGCTTATCAAATTTAATATGAAGATTATCCATATCATCAGAAGTATTATGGGCCTTTAATATTCCATATGCCATAGTTCCCTTTGACGCTTCTTCCTTACTTGGTGCCTTTCCATATTTTGCATTTAATGCAGCATCTGCCTCTGCATTATCCTCAACAATTTCAGTGCCATTGACAAGATAAACTCCATTGTCATAAAGCTTAATCATAGATTGTACCTCCTTAAAATTCAAACAATAAAACAAACAAATATATTATTAAATATTTACACTCAAAAGTCAATAGCAGCATGCATATTATTATTACATTACTATGGACGGCAAACCAGCCCTTTTGCATACCCGTAATATCCAGCCGGGCGCGCTGCCCACTTGCTGTACACATATGCATTTCCGCTGCTGTCAAAACCACCAAATTCATATCCTACAAACATTTCTACATGATAAATTCCTTTAAATCTGCCATTTTTAGCTCCTGTTTCAAAAAACAAATCCCCCGCCTGAATCTTAAGCTCTTGAAGATTCTTCTTGCTTAATCCACCTTTAACAACCCTATGGTTTTTTGATAAATACTGTGCAACTGACGCTGCCACAGGTGCATAACTTTTATCTCCAAAATAATATCCCTGTGGCGAATATGCCCTCCAAACAAGCGAACTGCAGTCATAATATCCCTTTTGCATTCTTTTTTCCTGACTATAAGTGCCTGTTCCTATCTTTAAAGCTTTTAATACTACTTTTTTCTTTTTGGAACTAGTTACTGAAACAACACAACCAAGTTTTAAATCTCCTACCTTAGCACTTATAATTGTATTTCCGTATTTTTTTGCTTTTACCTTCCCATTTCTGCTTACAGATGCCACTTTACTTTTACTGCTCTTCCATTCAGTCTTAACCTTTATCCCTTTTACTTTTAACTGCATACTATTTCCCTTTGCTAATAAAAGAGAAGTTTTTGACAAGCTTACCTCTGTAACTTTAAATTTTATTTTAAATATCTTCCCATTTATATTTATACTTATAGTTGTACTCCCAGAATTACTTGTACCAATAGTTAAAATATTATCAGCCAATTCGCAAAAAATATACATATTTTCATTAGATGAATTATAACTAAATTCGGTCAATTCATCATCTTCATTGAACATATAACTACTGTTAATTTTCACAACTGCGCTTGCTATATTGTAATCTCCCTTTGCAATATATAATGATAATGATGTCTTATCAAAAGTGACATTTGACATATCAGGTTTAACATAAACAATATAACTTTCCTGAAACAGCACTGTTTCTTCATATGTATCACCATCTTGTATTAATGTTTTCTGACTATTACGAATTTTTTTATTTTGCTTCTCATTAGTGTTGTCATCCCCAAAATAATGACTATACCAGTCATTATACCAACTGTCATCATATGTACTATCATACTGCAGACTATCATCACTGCTACTGTATTGACCATTATCACTATCCTGTCCTACATCATACCACTTTTCTTCATCACTGCCCTGCCCTACATCATACCATTTATCATCATTTGAATTATCTTCTACCCAGTCTTTATAATCCCAGCCGAATTCATCTGAATTATCATTTGTCTGGTCAGTATCATTATTATCGGACTCATCTGAACTACCATCTGACCAGTCAGTATAATTCCAACCAGATTCATTTGAATTATCATCTGCCCAGCCGGTATAATTGCCACCAAATTCACCTGAATTATCGTCTGTCCAGTTATTATCATCATAAAAACCATCGTCATCTGAATAATCATTATCATCAAAATAATCATCATCCCATGAATTATCTTCAGACCGCACCCCATAACCGGTAACTGAAATTGTCACTGTTCCATAATGCAGTGCTTTATATATACCCGAAGTTTCCTCTACCTCAAGTATTGATGTATCATTGCTTTCAAATTCCAGACGCCTTATATCCCCTGATACTGATACTTCAGGTTTAAAAATTCCTGTACTACCCTCAGTCACTTTCGTTTCATCTGTAAGAAGAGTTTGTATATACGAACCGTCTTGTGAACCTTCCTCAGCCATAACATTTAATGAAAATGGTGGCAAAAAAGAAGTACCGCTTATAAGCATTGATATAATAAGTATACACGATATACTCCTTAATTTTAATTTATCCATGGCAAAACCTCCTATATTTTGTAATCAAAAATTCTCAAACCTATTACATGGAAAGTAACTATCATAGTTCTATATAATGCGGAATAATATCCTCATATGTTCCATCTTTTAGCAAAAATCCATTAGGAATTATACCAAGTTGCGTAAAACCAAGCTTTTTATATAATGCTAATGCCGCCTTATTACTTTTTACTACAGCATTAAACTGCAGGATTCCAAAGCCTGACTTTCTTCCCATTTCAATTGAATGTTTCACCAGCCTTTCACCTATATGCATCCCTTTCCTATCTTTTTTTACTGCATAACTTGCATTGCAAATATGTCCACATCTGCCAACATTATTTGGATGCAATATATACAGACCAACCACTTCATCTGTACCTGTATCATATGCCACACCCGTATAAGACTGATGTCTGAAAAAGCTCCTCCCACTGTTATAATCCAATAATTCCATTTGAGGAAATGCTATTCCTTCTTCTACTACATTATTCCAGATTTCAATAGCAGGAGCTAAACTTTCCTGCTCTAATTCTCTTATTTTAACTTCCATTTTAAATTACCTCGTTAAACAAATTTCACATCTGCTCCAACCTGCTTTATAAAATTATATATATCCCTAACAGCACCTGATTTGCTTTTATGAGTTTCTACATAATACTCCTGAACTTGTATTGGAGCAACAAATGGAGTATTATTTATATGACGGTTTTCAGTATTAATAAGATACCTTTTTTTACCTGTTGCATATGGCACACACTTTGCAAAATCAATTTTATGCTTATACATATATTCAAATACAGCTCTATAAAAATCTTTTACTGTAAATGCTGTTACTATTTCATTATTTATACTTATTGCCATTTTGTTATTATTTTTACCATTCTGAATATTAATAACAGGAACCGTATCAGCTTTTTTCAGCTCCAATAATTGTTGAATTCTTA
>CAMWXG010000174.1 GCA_947178155.1 uncultured Lachnoclostridium sp. | reverse complement strand
ATAAAAAACTATTATTTGAATTACTTTTGTTCTAATATTTGTAACTTGGAGTGATTCCATTAAGAAATCACTCCAGACTCTTTAGCCCAAAATATGGATATTCATCAATTACAACATTTTTAATATGCTGAATAGAACCAAACTCCTCTTCAACTCCTGCCAATACACAAAGCTTCTTAATATCCTTGCGGAAATTAGAACGATCTACTAAATTTCCATTCTCTGTACGAAATATAATTCCGCTAACTATTTGCTCCTGCCCTGCATATTTCTTTAAATCACTAATTACCCTTTCAGGCAGTTCTATGTATATCGAATTTCTCTTGCCTCTTGATACCACTATATAGCCTTTATTAAGTGCATCTATAGTAAGCTCTGACAATTCATTAAAACGAATATCAATAAGACATAATACCTGTATCATCATTGCAAGTCTGTTTTGCTCATTTTGTAATGCAGTAAATACCAGCTTCTTGTAATCAGCAGAAGAAATCTGGCTTTTTTTATGACTGTCCTCATATTCAAGAGAGATTAGACTTACTTTCATTTCAGGATGCCCTGTAGTCTCACAAAAGAAATTTGCCGTTGCAAGATATGCATTAACAGTGCGAGTCTTAAACCCTTTTCCAATAAGCCAGCCTTTGTATTCATACATCTTCTCGGCAGAAAGGTCAGCGCCGTTTAGGAATGATATGAGCTTTTTTATATTTATTAAATAGGACTGAATTGTGTTTGGACTTTTCTTTTGGATGAGTAATATGTTTTCAAAATCTTCTAGTTGTTTGTTTGTGATTTTTGCAGACATGAAACGCCTCCTTTCTATATTTCCCCATACTCTTTTAAATATTAAAATAACTATAAAACATTTTTACATAGATTTATTATCAGTTAAACTTAACACGCTCTATTACAACTTCAAATTCTAGTATAAATTTCTCTAATATCATAATCCTGTAACTTTACAGGATTATTATTTAATCTGTCCGAATTAACAGAGTATACCAATTTTTCTAAATCCTGCTCTATTATAACAGGCCCTTTTAATTGTAATCGATTTAATAATTGCTCTAAAAAATTTATTGCCATATTACAATCTGCACAATTCATTGAATTTGCTATTTTCACAAATATTTCTTTTACAAAACTTTCTCTTCTTTTATCAACACATTTATCGCTGTTCTCAAGCATATATTTCCATACCGTCGGAAGACAAACTGCCACTGCATGACCATGTGCAATTTTATATAATGATGTTAATTTATAACTCATTGCATGTGCAGCTGTGGTCTTTGCTATATTAATTGCCTGTCCTGCAATATGTGCAGCTTCAAGCATATTTCTATTGCCTGATTTTGTATTAGATAAATAATCTTCTATATTAGCAACTATTATTTTTATCGCTTTTGCTGAAAAAGCTCTACTTTCATCTGTTGAATTTACTGACCAGAATGATTCAATTCCATGACATAAAGCATCAAGCATTGTGACTTTTCTTTGATATTCAGGCAATACTTCTAATACTGGTGAATATAGCAACACATAAGAAGAAATAAGCGATGCATGTGATATTGACTGTTTAATTCCCTCTTTATAAATTACTGCAAACTTTGTAGCTTCACTTCCTGTTCCTGCTGTTGTAGGAATGGCAAACAAATCTATATTATTATATATCTTGTTACTTTTATCATTTTTTATATTATTACTTTCCCGCATCTGCATTAAATAATCTTTGTGCCTGTCCATTGGTACAAATAATTTAATACATTTTGCAACATCTATTGCACTTCCACCGCCAACTGCAAGTATTGCATTACAATTATTTCTATTAAATTTTTCTACTCCAAGCACGACTGATTCATACACAGGATTAGGCTCAAAATCACTAAAAAAAGTAATCTGTGCATCTATTAAAGATAAATTCTTTATAATATCAAGCTTTTTACATGACTCTCCACACACTACAAATAAATGGCTGGACTTTTCATTTAATATTTTCCAAAATTCCTTTTCTTCATCTTCCTTAAAAACTTTCTGCATAAATAAAATCTCCTGCCCTATTAATAATCCTCTGGTATCAATGTTAATATTTCTTTTATAGGCATACATTCATCATCTGCCTCTTTTGCGCGATGACTGTAAAGTATTGTTTCTGCTGTGCGTTTCATCGCAGGAAATCCGCTTCTAGTTAATTGATTTGCATATATTACTATATTTGCTCCTCTGTCTTTAAACTCATCTTCTGTAACAGTATTAAATGATGTAGGCACCACAACTATAGGCGTTATTAAATCATCCTGCCTGAATTTCTCTATAAATTCAAAAATTTCATCAGGCTCTTTTTTTCTGCTGTGAATCATTATTCCATCCGCACCTGCTTCAACAAAAGCAAATGCTCTTGTAAGTGCATCTTCCATTCCTTTTTCCAAAATAAGGCTTTCAATTCTTGCAATAATCATAAAATCCCTTGTCTTTTGTGCACATTTTCCAGCCCTTATTTTCTCTGAAAAATTTTCTATACTATCCTGAGTCTGCACTACTTCTGTCCCAAAAAGTGAATTCTTCTTAAGACCTGTCTTATCTTCTATAATTACTGCTGAAACTCCTATACGTTCCAGTGTCTTGACTGTATATACAAAATGTTGCGTAAGTCCGCCTGTATCACCATCAAAAATAACAGGCTTTGTTGTAACTTCCATAATATCATTTACTGTTCTTATCCTTGATGTCAAATCCACAAGCTCTATATCAGGTTTTCCTTTTGCAGTAGAATCACAAAGACTTGAAACCCACATTGCGTCAAACTGATGTGATTTTCCTTCATTATCTGTAACTACTGTCTGCTCAGCAATTAGTCCTGTAATACCACTGTGTGCTTCAATTGCAGTAACAAGCCCCTTCATTTCAATAACTTTTCTTAACCGCTTCCGTCTTATGTCAGGAAGTGATAATTCAGCTCTTGCCCTCTTCTCCAATTCTACATATTTATCATCTGATGCATATGGAAATTCTATAAGTTTTCCGCCATAAGATGCTAATATTGATGTAACTTCATCACGTATTGGTCTCTGCAGCCCATTTTTCCAATCATCACCATGTACAACATAATCAGGTTTCAATTTATTTAAATTTTCAGCATAACTTAGTTCCCTCTGCTCTATAACTTCTTCAACCCCTTTAATATTGGTAAATAAAGCCTTGCGCTCTTTAAATGGCAGCAATGGGAAACGTTTATAACTTGCAACAGCATTATCTGAAAGAATACCGACTGTCAGTTTCCCCAATCTTGAAGCTTTTTTTATCAATGCAATATGCCCTGAATGAATTATATCAGCAGAAAAGCACATATAAACACTCCTATTTTCTATATGCTTTACCTTTTCTCTTATCAATATCAAATCATCCTGAGTATCTATTTCACTGCAAAGCATGTCCCTGATATCTACAGGTGAAATTTTACAATTACCCGTCACTTCGTTTAATGCGTTCTCAGCATATACATTTGTCATGCATGCTTCACAAAATAATTTTATATTATCAAACCATACTAAAAAATCCTTTGCAGACAGTTTATACAGCGCCCATGCTGCTACTGCGTCTGTAAAAAATTCAACTCCTATTTTTTGTACATAACCATCAGGAGAAATAACTGCTTTAAAATCTTTTTCAGGTATTGGTACTGTCCTGCTTACAGCCATACAACTCCTTTTCCCCGATAAAATAGCATCTAAAACACTGTATTCAAATACCAGATCACCATGCATTAACAATATTTCTTCGTTTTCAAGAAGACTGCCTGCCAAATATATTGAATAAATATAATTTGTACTTTCATAAATTGGATTATGTACAAAAGAATAATTTAAAGGCAGTTCTAAAGACAGACAATACCTTTTAAGCTTGTCTTCAAAAGGTCCAGTTGTAATCACAATATCCTGTATATCATATTCTGCAAGCATATGTAACTGACGGCTAAGAATGGTTTCGTGGTTTGAAATTTCTGTCATACATTTGGGATATTCTGTTGTAAGATTTCCCATTCTTTTGCCTGTGCCTGAATTAAGTATTAAAGCTTTCATTTTTACTAATCTCCTAATATAAATACAAATGCTATAGCTTTCTTTTATTAAACATTCTAAATCACCATAAACTCATTTATTTGCTTTTCCATAAGTCTTTTAATATTTTCTCCTTTAAAGTATCCCTGATACCATTCCACTGTCTTTTCTAACGCTCCATTAATATTCCATCTTGGCTGCCATTTTAATTTATTCTTTATTTTTGAACAATCTAATTTTAAATATGTATCTTCATGTGGTCCTTCATCACAAATTGTTTTCCAAGCTGCATTACCACCCCACAACTTACAAAATCTATCTACAATATCACCTGTGGTAATACAGTTTTCATCATCAGGTCCAACATTATAGCAATCCTGCAGCTCTTCATTATCATACTGTTTTATAGCAATTAACATATATGCAAAAAGAGGCTCCAATACATGCTGATAAGGACGAATTGAATATGGATTTCTAACAATAATATTTTCCCCATTTGATACAGCACGAAAACAATCTGGTATTATACGGTCTTTTGAAAAATCTCCACCACCTATTACATTCCCGGCCCTGGCAGTAGAAATCCTTGCAGCAATATCTGAACCATATGAGCGAACATAAGTAGCAGTTACCAATTCAGAACATGATTTACTGTTAGAATATGGATCATATCCATCTAACACATCATTTTCTCTATATCCCCATTCCCACTCATTATTTTTATATACCTTGTCCGTTGTCACATTTAAAAATGATTTTACACTTGATGACAACCGTATACATTCCATAATATTAACAACTCCCATAACATTAGTAGAATATGTATATACCGGATCTTTATAACTCTCTCTTACAATAGGCTGTGCTGCTAAATGAAAAACAATTTCAGGCTTATATTCTTCAAAAACTTTTTTCAGATGCTCTAAATCTCTTACGTCTCCAATTATTGAAACCATTCCATCTGCTACATTTGCTGTTTTGAACAATGATGGCTCTGTATATGGCTCTATTGCATATCCAATTACTTCTGCCCCAAAATTTTTTAAAATTGTGCAAAGCCATGAACCTTTAAAGCCAGTATGTCCTGTAACTAAAACCTTTTTATCTTTATAAAAATCATTCATGTATTCAGTCTCCTCTATTTATCATAAATAATGCAAATTTCCTTCTATAT
>CAMWXG010000173.1 GCA_947178155.1 uncultured Lachnoclostridium sp. | reverse complement strand
GTACTTGCTATATGATTTATCATCTAATGAAATTATCTGTTCATTTTGTAAGTGATCAGATGTCGAAAAATCTGATGCATCAGGTATACTATAGCTTTCATTAGGCATACTGAAACTTCCACCACCAAATGAATCAGAACTTGAAGTTTCAATATATGATGAATGACTTACTCCTGCTCTTTGTCTAAGTTTATACTTGTTAACCTGTTCTTCAAGATTCTTTGCCTGATTTGAAAGTTCATCACTTGCTGCTGCACACTCTTCACTTGTTGCAGAATTTGTCTGTACAACCTGTGAAACCTGCATTATAGCCTGATCAATCTGTGTAAGTGCCATTGCCTGAGAATTTGATGCACCTGCAATCTCTGACATCAATGTCACAATATCATCTACGGACGCCACAATATCTGAAAGCATATTAGCTGTATTTTGAGCAAGCTGTGAACCATGATGTACCTTTTGTATTGAATCTTCTATCATCTGCTCTGTTTCACTAGCTGCCTCTGCACTCTTTGCTGCAAGGCTGCGTACTTCCTCTGCTACTACAGCAAAACCTTTTCCATGCTCGCCTGCACGAGCAGCTTCTACTGCTGCGTTAAGTGCTAATATATTTGTCTGGAATGCAATATCATCAATTGTCTTAATAATCCTTGAAATATTTTCAGAAGATTCATTTATATCATTCATTGCACTAAGCATATTTGCCATTTCAGAATTTCCGCGCGCCGCATTTTCTTTTGTACTAAGTATAAGATTATTTGCTTTTGTCGCATCATCTGCATTAGCTCTTGTCTTACCTGTTATATCAGTAATAGAAGCTGTAACCTGTTCAAGTGAACTTGCCTGTTCAGTTGAACCCTGTGCAAGCGCCTGACTTGCATTTGCCACCTGACTTGCTCCTATACCTACCTGAACGGCAGCATCTCGAATACTAGATATTGCACTATTATTATTGTCTAAAAGATCTTTCAAAGAATGAGAAAGAACATCTTCCGGAATCTTTGGATTTACATCAGTTGTAAGATCACCCTGTGATATACTGTTTGCTATCTTAGTCACTCTATGTTCTCTATCAAGAAGCTCCTGCATATAATCTGCAAGAATACCAAACTCATTATTCTTATGCTTTTTTATTTGTACATTAATATCTCCTACAGAAATCTTTTTCAAAACTGCAACTGACTCTTCAAGAGGTATACGTATATCACGTACTGTGTAAACCTCAAAAATAAATGCAATAACTATGACAACCAATGCAATAATAATTACAAGCATCTCACTTCTCTTTCTTGACTCATGTGCTTCTAATGCATTATCGTCTGCAAGCTGCTGACATTTAGTACTTAATTCTGAAACTATTGCACTGTTTTGTGCATCAATATCCCTTAAATCATTATCATATACCTGATATGCTTCATCTATATTACCTGATTTAATCAATTCAAGAACTTCATCAACAACTTTATCTTCTTCACTCGACACTTCTTCAAATTCTTTAACCATTGCCTTAAGGTCTTCACGTTGTATTATAGAATTGATATTATCAAGCTTTTCAGTTACATTCGCTCTCTCACTATTAATCTTCTCAAGAGCATTTTCATAGTCAGCGTTACTTACGGTATCACCAACAAATAATTCACTTACTGCTAATGTCATCTCTACATAACTTGTAAATATATCAGATGTTGATACATTGACAACATCAAATCGGCCAATTACTGCTTCATATGAATCGTAAACCTTTGATGTTTTTGCTCTTGTAAAAAATACAACAAAAAGAAGTGCAACGGCAATTCCACCCAACAGTATGTAAAGCTCTGTCGTAATTTTAAGATTTTTCATAATATAATTTCTTCCTCCTATTTAACTTATCTGCTACTATCCGCTCTATACTAATGTAGTAAAAATTTTCACAATATTATTTCTAAATATTGTTTAATAATCTTCATCTTCTTCGGCAGCTTTCACTTCATCTACTGTACCCATAACCAACTTCTCAGGGTCTAACAAAAGCTTTACCTCTGAATCTACTTTACCAATACCGAATACATATTTTCTTGACTGCATCTGCACGTTATTAACACTTGGCGGTGGCAATATTTCCTTCTCGCTAATATCTGCAACCCCTTCTATACCATCTACAATAAGTCCAATAACCATGTCAGACACCTGCATTACTATAACGCTTGTTCTGTCATTATACTCAATCGGTTCCTTACCAAAACGTATACGGACATCAATAACAGGAATAACTTTTCCTCGTAGATTAATAAGTCCCATTATATAATCCTCTGTTTCCGGCACACTCGTATATTGCTGAAGTCCGATAATTTCCAAAACATTATCAAGGGAAATACCATAAATTTCATTACAGCTTCTAAAAGTCATAAATTGTTTCTTTTTTTCTTCTTCTTCTCTATTTTTTGGATCTATATTTTCTAATGACTCCTCATTCTTTTCCTCTGCCATATTTAACCTCCTCTCTTACCAGTCAATTAGCTTACAAAACCACCAGTATCAAGAATCAAACTAATACTTCCATCTCCAAGCTGTGTACAGCCAGATATTCCCCTTACCTGTTTAATATATGAAGGTAACGGTTTAACAACAATCTCCTGCTCACCAACAAGCTCATCTGCAAATAATGCAATATATCGTTCTTCATGATTTAGAATAATTACAATACCATCTTCAATATCTTCTTTAGCATTATTAAGATGATAAAATTGATTTAAACGTATAAGCGGGAATGCTTCCCCTCTTAACATAACATATTCTTCTCCATCTGGCTCTACAATAAGTTGCTTTTTCTTTACACGTATAAATTCACTAACTGAATTAGTAGGAGTAACAAAGTTGGTTCCTGAAACAGAGAATATTATACCATCTACAATCGCAAGAGTGAGCGGTATCTTCATAGTCATTGTGGAGCCTTCCCCCTCTTTGCTCTCAATATCAAGAACTCCTCCAACTTCCTGAATATTCTTTACAACGACGTCCATTCCAACGCCTCGTCCTGAATATTCTGTTACCTGCTTTTTCGTTGAAAATCCTGGAAGTGTAATAAAACTGTAAATTTCTTTATCAGTAAAATCTTTTTCTGAACGGTTGCCAAGAAGCCCATTAGCTTTTGCTTTTTCAAGGATCTCATCACGTTTCAACCCTTTGCCGTTATCTGATACACTTATCCATACCATTCCGCCTTCATTTTTGGCTTCAAGCACAATTCTTCCCTTGTCCTTTTTTCCAACTTCAGCACGCCTCTCATTACTCTCTATTCCATGATCAACAGAATTACGTATTAAATGCATTAATGGATCAGATATATGCTCAATGATATTTTTATCAACTTCTGTATCCTCTCCAATAACTTCAAGCTCAATATCTTTTCCAAGTTTTTTTGATGTATCATATACTATACGATTCATCTTTTGGAATGTATTCTTTAATGGCATCATACGCATTGCCATAATTGCATCCTGAAGTTCTGATGTAATCTTTGAAAGCTGTGTTGCTGACTTCTGGAAGTTTGTTAAATCAAGTCCCGGAACCTTTAAATCAGGATTTTGCAATACAACTGCTTCTGCAATTACAAGCTCACCAATTAAGTCCATAAGAAGATCCATTTTCTTAATATTTACACTGATAAAACTCTGCATTTCATTCTTTTTAACTGCAGGTTTTTTCGGTGCTTTATTAGCCTGTACTGTCTTTTTATCATCTGAAGCATTCTTATCTTCTGTCTTATTTTCACTTGTCTCTATTTCCTTTTTGTCTTCTTTTACAAGAATAGAAGGCTGTGCAGCCGCTCCAGCATTTTCTCCTGTACTTGATGTCGGTTTTTCAGCCTCAACACAAAATGCTATGAATTCATCACTTGTACACTCATTTATCTCTATATTATCAATGCCCTCACTGGCACTTACAAGCTGCATAATATGGTCAGCATCTGACACTGTCTGAAGTCCAATCCTGAACCCAAACTCCATAACTACATTTGCACTGTCCGGATTTGAAATAATATCAGCTGGCGTATATAAAATATCTTCTGCAATACCTTTAAGTGAATTAACAGCTATATATGCCTTGATATTTGCCATATCCGTATTCTTACGATATGTAATAAAAATCGTATAAAATCTGCTATCTTCTGATGCTACAGGTGCAATATAGAAATGTGGCTTATCTTCCGGAAGTGGTTCCGGCATAGGCTGTGCTTTCTCCCCCTCCCCAGAAGCATTGTCTCCAGCAGGTGCACCCCCCTGAATCAGCTTAAGATATTTGTCTAAATTGTCAATCAGCTCACTGGCATCTCCATCTGTTTCACTTCCATCCTTGATTTTATCAAGCTCTCCATTAATAAAATCAAGTACCTCCAGCACATAATCAAGTAATTGTGCATGTGGAATAGACTCTGGCCTGCTTTCACGTATATAATAAAATACATCTTCCAGCTTATGTGCCAGTGTAGTAATATTCTGGTACATCATTACAGCAGATGCCCCTTTAATTGTATGCATTATACGAAAGATTTCATTAACATGGTCATCATCGAACTCTCCTACATCTTTACTGTCAAGACAAATGTTTTCAAGTGTCTCAAGCCCTTGTTCCGTCTCGAAGATAAACATATCAAGCATACCTTCTGAAATCATATCCTCTCCCATGATTTCCTCCTTCCTAAATGAGTCGTATTCTTTTGTGCCTTTACAGCCTATGAAATAAGTTCAAGCTTGCGCATAACATCTACAAACTTTGCCTGATCAATAGGCTTACCAGCATAAGCAACACAACCCAACTCAAATGCCCTGTTGACATTAGCGCCCTCATTAAGTGCTGTTGTCATAATAATCTTTGCCTGATTTTCCTCTGTGATGTCACGCGACTCTTCAATATCACGTATTGATCTTAATGCCTGATATCCGTCCATAGTCGGCATCATAATGTCAAGGCAGACCAAGTCATATGGCATATCTGCATCCAAAGCCATAAGATAGGCATCAACTGCTTCCATACCATCAACTGTTACGTCGCATTCACCATATTTTGACAAAAAATTCAGCATAAACTTTCTACTTGCAAAATCATCTTCTGCAATTAAAATTCTCATAAAGCTGCCCTCCAATTTATCTTTCAACTAAAAGTACCCATTGGTATACTAGTATAACCCAATTTAATTAACCATACCTTTTGCTGGTCTGCTTTTCAGATAGCACAGGCGTAAAATCCTCAACGTAGCCCGCTACGCCTACGTTTTTACACC
>CAMWXG010000172.1 GCA_947178155.1 uncultured Lachnoclostridium sp. | reverse complement strand
AGGAGAACAAGCTTATGGACGATTTAATTATATCAGTATTTTGTATAATTGACAACTTTTGTAAAGAGTTTATCAGGATAACCGCATAAAAAGTTATTACCAATAAACATTTTTAATTACCTGTTTTTTAGTTTGATACCTTATACAATACAGCTTTTATTGCATCTGCTGATAATGCTGACAGTATATTTTCCAGTTTCTTTTTTACCATTCCAAATGTTGCAAGCCCTTTTCATTTCTTTTTGTTTTCATACCACCAAATTTCATCTGTCTGGTAATATTCCCTTGATGCTATACCGCCATGTTCTTTTTCAATTGTTTTTTTGTAATGTACTAGCATTTTTTCCAATTCTTCCAGTTTCTCTTCTGAAAAATATTCCTTCAGTTCTTTATAAAACAATGGGTGGTTTCCTTTTAAATCCATTTTTCCAAGCAATACTGGCCCTGCTGGGATTTTATTTGTTTTTTCCTTTATAAATTCCTGCCCTATACAAAAACCACAGCCTGATGAATATAAATTTAATGTGTGCAGTGGCTTTATACTGCCATTATTGCTATCTGTTCTTTTTGACACCCTGCTTTCCTTTCCATCCATTGAAAGAATTTCCACTTCATTGTCCTGTCCTTTAACAGCAGTATGCACATCATTTACCAGAGCTTCAATGGACTGTATTACAGCCTGGTAAAAATATGCAGCATCAATGTTCCCTACCACTACCCTTATAGTGTCAGAAGATGGTACACCGTTAGGAAGTTCCAGGTATTTTTTAAGCCACTTTTCTTTCTGGCGTGCAAAGTCTGCTATCTCTTCCCATTCATTGCAGTCTGCAAGGAAGCCAATGATACATATGGAAAGTATATCCTGGAGCTTGTGCTTTATATAAGACGGATGCCTGTAATCTGGTACTTTTGCTGCCTCTTTTGAAAGACAGCGGATAAAAATATCATTCCCTGTAATATCTTTTATCCCAATGTTGTAATCCTTCAATGTTTCTTGTATATCTCCAATTTTTCCTGATTTACGTACCATAATTTCCTCCTAGTATAATCTTTATTAAAGATTATACCAAAAATATACAGTCCTTGAAAATGAATAAAATTTTTATATTTTATCTGGTTTTATAAAATATTTATTTTATGCGGTTATCCTAGCAACTTTAATGTTTACTCTGATTAAAAAATTTTGACTTTTTACACTTTATAGTGTATAGTGATGCTAAGTAAAAATTATTTCAGTTTTTAGTTGGAGGTGAGACTATGGCAATCACTATGGGCGAAAAAATAAAAATAATCTTAAAACGAAGAAATATGACACTTGCACAATTAGCCAAGAAAACAGGACAATCTAGGCAGAATATGTCCAACAAAATGGCACGAGATAACTTTTCAGAAAAAGAACTTTTGGAAATTGCCACTGCCTTGGATTGTACCTTTAATGCTCATTTCACTATGAACGATACACAGGAAACAATCTAAATGATCGCAACTGACAGTATATGAATACACCGCTTATAACCGCATACAATAACCATAAAGGATGTGATACTTATGCCAGCATTAGCACAGGAAAGGCTCTATACCATTGATGATATCTATTCCTTGCCAGATGGAGAACGTGCAGAACTTATTGATGGGCAAATATATATGATGGCACCACCCACTAGAAAACACCAAGATATTGCTGGTGAACTCTTTGGAACCATCCGGGAATACATCCGGGCAAACACTGGCTCATGCAGACCTTATGTCGCTCCATTTGCAGTATTCTTAAATGAGAATGACAGAAACTATGTGGAACCCGATATCAGCGTGATATGTAACCCAAACAAACTGAACGACAAGGGATGTGTTGGCGCTCCTGACTGGATAATAGAAATCGTCTCCCCTAGCAGCAGGAGAATGGACTATTTCACAAAACTCTTTAAATACCGCACTGCAGGCGTCCGGGAATACTGGATTGTTGACCCAGAGAAGAACCGTATCCTTGTTTACAACTTTGAAGCAGAGGATACTGGAGATTATACCTTTGCTGATTCTGTAAAGGCCGGAATCTATGAGGACTTATATATCAATTTCTCTGATATTACAAAACTGCTGAATATTTAACCAAAAAGAAAAGGCATATCACTCCTGCATATGCCTTTTATACTGCCTATGTAATTTTCTGTTCGACTTCTGCCAAACTGACAAATAATGACTATTCTTTCATCTTTTCTTCCAACCATTGTTACAATTGTTTTTATTGTTGTACAAATGGATGCAAAGCAGAAATGACATTATGCAAACCTGGTACAGGGCAAGCATATTTCAGAAGCAAGCACAAAAAAGATCATATCAGTTCCAATTGCATTAAAAATTCTATCATTTTTAATCCTGATAAATATGCATAAGAAAGATTTGATCTTGTCTTTGCTTTTGAAAGTATGCTTGGAATAAAACATACAATTCCTAATATACACAGAGGAGATACAGGAACACAACAAGGGCAAATAGGAAATAACAACACATTAAGAATACATACTCTACCACTTTTATATTCTATGTGTATCTCCAAAAACATTAACGATACATACAATGGAATAATGATTGGCGATATCTTGGCAAATAATGATAACTTTGACAGATATTCAACTGGAATAGTTGGATATAAAATTGTTGAAACTTCTTTCTATTATGCTAATGACAAAGAAAAATTTTTTATGTTAAATTATCCACTGGATAACAGAGGCATAAAAAGTTGGGTTAAAATAGTATTTAATGATACAAATCTTTATGATACACAAAAGAGAAAAATGAGAAATTCAATGCATATTGAACCTTTTATAGTAGCTGGAAACTGGACTCTTTCTGTTTCAGAGTCAAAAAATCACAGTGAGTGTATCATCTATAAAAAAAGTCAGATTTATTATGCCAAAATTCAATAAAAATACTGTGCTTTATGCATTAATATATAATTCTTTGTCATATTTTCTAATAGCTTCTGAAATTGATGGAGTCAGAAATAAATCATAATTACGAGCAGTAACACATTGGCTTGTATATGCAGCACAGACCAATGTGTTACTTGGACAAAAGTGGCCTTTACAAACATCAAACATTTGCTGTTTATCTCTATTAAAAAAGATATACACATTTGGATGTGGAATTTCATATATTTCAAATCCATCCATATTATAACCATCATTTGCAATATACTGTAATACATATAGTAATTCCTGAAAATCAGTTTCCTCTTCCATTTCTATAAAATCTTCAATGAAACATTCCAATTCATAATCATAAAATCCAATGTCATTTTTAAGTAATTTGTTTGCAATTTTTATAATTTTATTGTTCATATTCCCCTTCATAAATTAATATCCCTTTCTTCATATGCAAATATAATTTCTATTTAATAATATGGAAGATATAGATTTAACATATCATATACATCATTTTTCTGTATTACTTTAATAATATGTTTGCATATGAAGTATCCAAAGAACTACCAAAATCCCACACCCCTAATCATGCCTAAAAACTAACAGGCATCCTATCAAAGAATGCCTGTTAATCATATTTCTTTTCAAATTTGCTGACATCAAAGCTCAAAATCTTCTTCATCATTATTAAGGATTTTATTTTCTTGTACACCATTTTCATACAGACTATCTACAATAATACAAGTATCTTCATATAAATTATGAAACCATTCTAACTCGGTACTTATTTCTTCTTCTGGTATTTCAATGTAATTTTTTTCGCAGGAAATTTCCATAGTGTCCATATATATTATAATGTCAAAAAAGTCTTCCTCTTCATGGACAGTTGCTCTGACAAACACATGGTTGTCTTCTCCAATCTCTTCCATAACAGATGAAAATATATGCATACTGTCTAATTTTTCTTTTAATAAAGCTGACATTTTAAGTTCCTTGGCATTATCAAAAAACCAATCCTGCTGTACATCTGTTTTTGGTACAAATACATCCTTTGTCTGCAGCCTCTCCCCTTTGAGGATTGCTTTAATCTGCTTGTTAACCATTTCCTCCAGTTTTTGAACCCTCCATGGTTCAAAATCATGGTTTCCACGAAAGGAAAACTCAAATCCCTGTAAGCCAATCACTTCACTTCGTATCTTAGAAGTAAGCATCTGCTGCCCCATCATTGTAAAATCATTTCCGATTTGTGGTCCATAATCAAGAAGTTTTCTACCAATGTCATCAAATTCCTCTTTCATGACATAGGGAAGCATGGACAAATTGAAATCAAAATTAGGGGCAATCCCTTTAATTTCCTGTGTATCGTTATTAACGAGTACCCCGATATTGCCAAGATGCCTGTCAACATTAAAAGTAATGGCATCCAAAACAAGCATCCTCTGGAATTTTTCAAGGCATCCAAGCCTGTCAAAGAATTGTAAAAGCCCTTCCATTGTGATATTTTTGTCTACCAATTTCCTTAAAGGAACGAAGCCAGTTTCCTCATTAGTGAAAGACTTGCATTTTGTTGCTGTTTCCTTATGCAGTTTTACAACTGTATACCTGACACTCTCTGGATCTACATGGTTTATAATTTCAGAGGCAAGTGCTTCACAATATGGCTCAAGACCTGCATTGTATGCACCAGATGCCCCTCTCTTATAAAGATAAATTTTTCCATCTTCTTTTCTCCAGCATTTGCGAAAAGAACCATCTGTTGTCAGTTCAGGCGAAGTGCTGCTCATCTGGATTCCATATAACCCAAGCCCTTCAAATGCCAGTTTTGAAACTGTATCGTTGAATTTGTTCCTATAAAACGAAACATCATCCCATGATATTTCTTCATCAACCTTTTTCAACCAGTAAGAATCATTAATAGAAGCAGCATGTGTAATCCTGATAAAACCTTCTGTTGTTTCACACCCACAATCTTCCATAAGTCTTTTCAAATGATGGTTATGCTTAAATGCCTTTCTGTCTTCAAGCCATCCATTTATCTCAAATTTCCCAGTGGGAAGTATGGCATTCTGGTGTAATAGTTCCCATCCCCCATCCTTCTTGATAATAGAAGCAGTTATGGTATCTTTGTTCATCAAATAATACATTTATGCACCTCCTGCTATTAACTATGTTGAAACCCCATAACTTAGTATGAAAACACCTTGGAAATCATAAACCTCTGATGAATTCAATGGTGTTTACTTCTTTCGTTCAGTTCCACTAAAAACCCCTATCACTTCCTCCTCTTTTTATTTTATCCTTGTTTGTTCCATAGGTCAATTGCAACATCCAAAGATTTATTAAATCAAATCCTCCTCCTCTTCTTCATAGTTACAATTAAAATATGCTGTCTTAATCCATTCTTGATTAAAAATATAGCATCACCCTATAGTGAGGTTCAGCAAAAGATACTGAAAAGCTGCGATCTGGTGTTGAGCTACAACAGTATTCCGACCAGTAAGCACACGCTTCC
>CAMWXG010000171.1 GCA_947178155.1 uncultured Lachnoclostridium sp. | reverse complement strand
ATATGTCAATTAAAATTGCATTAGCAGGGAATCCAAACTGCGGTAAGACAACATTGTTTAATGCATTGACAGGTGCCAATCAGTTTGTTGGAAATTGGCCGGGTGTAACCGTAGAAAAGAAAGAGGGAAAGCTTAAAGGGCAGAAAGATATAACTATTATAGATTTGCCGGGAATTTATTCGTTGTCGCCTTATACACTTGAAGAGGTGGTAGCAAGAAATTATCTTATAAATGAGAAGCCGGATGTTATTATAAATATAATTGATGGCACTAATATTGAAAGAAATCTTTATCTTTCAACACAGATTATGGAACTTGGAATTCCTGTTGTTATGGCGGTCAATATGATGGACGCTGTTGAAAAATCAGGAGATAAGATACATATTAATAAGCTTGGTGAAAAACTTGGCTGCGAGGTTATAGGAATCTCGGCACTTAAAGGCAACAATGTTATGGAAGCAGCTCAAAAAGCAATTTCTATTGCAAATAAAAATACCTCTGCTGTTGTTCATTCATTTTCTGATGATGTAGAGTCAATAATAAATAGGACTATAGACAGACTTGACAGTAAGATACCACAGGAGCAACAAAGATTTTTTGCAATAAAACTTCTTGAAAAAGATGATAAGATTCTTGCTCAGATGAGCAATGTACCTGATGTATCTGATATGATTAAAGAATTAGAAGATAAATTTGATGATGACACTGAAAGTATTATTACCAATGAAAGATATGTTTATATATCGTCCATTATTAATGAATGCTGTACTAAAAATAAGAAGAATGCATTGTCAATTTCTGATAAAATTGATAAAATTGTAACTAATAGAATATTAGCATTACCTATATTTCTTGCTGTAATGTTTGTTGTATATTATGTATCAGTTACAACAGTAGGCGCATGGGCAACGGATTGGGTAAATGATGGCGTATTTGGTGAGGGCTGGAATTTATTTGGAATTGAATCAATTCATATACCAGCTATTCCAGAAGCTGTAGGAAATGTCCTTGATGCGATAGGCTGCGCAGGCTGGCTTAGCGGACTTATCGTTGATGGTATAATTGGAGGTGTGGGTGCAGTTCTTGGTTTTGTGCCACAGATGCTTGTATTATTTATATTCCTTGCTTTTCTTGAATCATGTGGTTATATGGCAAGAGTTGCATTTATAATGGATAGAATTTTTCGCAAATTCGGTCTTTCAGGAAAGTCATTTATTCCTATGCTTATTGGCACAGGATGCGGTGTTCCAGGTGTAATGGCATCAAGAACTATTGAAAGTGACAGAGATAGGAAGATGACTATTATGACTACAACATTTATTCCATGTGGAGCTAAACTTCCTATAGTTGCACTTATTGCAGGTGCAATATTTAACAATGCAGGCTGGGTAGCATACAGTGCATATATTGTGGGAATCGCTGCTGTTATATGTTCAGGTATAATATTAAAAAAGACAAAAATGTTTGCTGGTGATCCAGCTCCATTTGTAATGGAACTTCCAGCTTACCATATGCCAACAGTTGGGGCAATTCTTAGAAGTATGTGGGAGCGTGGATGGTCATTTATTAAAAAAGCAGGTACAATTATTCTGCTTTCTACAATTGTCCTTTGGTTCCTTATGAACTTTGGTTGGTCTGAGGGAAGTTTTGGTATGCTTGACTTTGAAGAGCTTGAGGGTGCAGCACTTGAAACAGCTCAAGCCGGCTGTATTCTTTCAAAACTTGGTGGTGCTATTGCATGGATATTTGCTCCTCTGGGATGGGGCAATTGGAAAATGGCAGTTGCGGCTGTTACAGGACTTATAGCAAAAGAAAATGTTGTTGGTACATTTGGTGTGCTTTTTGGTTTCGCAGAAGTTGCAGAAAACGGAGAGGAGATTTGGGGCAGTCTTGCAGGAAGTATGACAGCGGCAGCTGCATATTCCTTCCTTATATTTAATCTGCTTTGCGCTCCATGTTTTGCAGCAATGGGTGCAATTAAACGTGAAATGAATAATATTAAATGGTTCTGGTTTGCAATCGGATATCAGACAATTCTTGCATATATAGTTTCGCTTTGTGTATATCAGTTTGGTTTATTATTTACAGGCGCAGGAATTAATATTATTGGATTGATTGTTGCAATAGCTCTTTTGGCAGGATTTATATATCTGCTTTTTAGACCATATAAAGAAAGCACAACTCTTGAAATTGATAAAAAATACAGTATTTCATAATATATAGTATATAGAAATGTTTTATTGTAACTGTTTATCAATAAATCAGGAATTTTCAAATTGAAAGGAGTATATATGGGGACAATAGTTGTAGGTGCATTATTACTTGTTATGGTTGGTCTTGCAATATGTAGCATGATTAATGATAAAAAGCATGGCAAATCATTACAGTGCGGCGGGGATTGCAGTAAATGCGGCGGACATTGCAAGTAAAAATTATTGAAATAAAATAATGGAGAAATAAAGATGGGAACAGCAATTATAATCCTTGTATTAGTTGTAGTAATATGCTTTGCAGTTAAAGGTTCTCTCAAGCATTATAAAGGTGAGGGAGGCTGTTGTGGAGGAGGTGACAGCACGCCTAAAGTAAAAAAGCAGAAACTTGATAATGTAATTGGGAAAAAGAAAATTATTATAGATGGAATGATGTGTGAAAATTGCCGAAAGAATGTTGAAAATGCACTTAATTCTATTGAAAATGTATACGCAAAGGTCAATTTAGAAAGAAAAGAAGCACTATTAAAACTTGGTACTGATATATCAGATGATGTAATTATGGAAGCTATTAAAGCTAAAGGATACCGCGTAGTGTCTGTTCAGGATGTGTAATAAATAATTCTTCTTTATAAATATTTATTCAATATGGCATAGGAACTGCAAAGATTTATTTCTTAGCGGTTCCTATGTTTTCTATAAATGTCTATAGCAAAATAGAAAACTTATGTTATCTAAAATTCATTTTTCTATCTGCGTAGAAAAAAGCATAAAGTGATAAGGTTATATACATGTGTTAATTATATGTTAATATTCACTATATTACGGCAGCAAAATGAATTTATAATACTTGTGAGCTTAGAGTGTGTTTGAAAATTCATTTTCATAATCTGCACTCCCCACAAAGTGTGAAGTACATCTTGCAAAAAGCAATGAGGATTTACGCCTGTGCTATCGGAAAAGCAGACCAGCAAAAGGTATGGTTAATTAAATTGGGTTATACTAGTATGAAAGTTAGTTATCATACAGTTGTAGAAAAGAAAAATATATAATTTCTATTGACACATTCAGACTCCACGAGTAGAATAATAATATGATGTTTTTACACAAAATATAATACTAATTATGTTTTACTTTTGTAAGCAATTAATAAAACTATACGATTGGAGGAGGTGAATGATATGAGTGACATACGTTTACATGAAGGTGAACTAAATGTTATGGAATTATTGTGGTCAAATAAAGCACTTGCAGCTAAAGATATAGCAAAAATAATTAAAGAATACATAGGCTGGGAAAAAAATACGACTTATACTGTTATTAAACGTCTCATTGACAAAGGCGCAATTACCAGAGAGGATCCTGGATTTATATGCCGGGCAAATGTTACTAAAAGAAAAATTCAGAGCATTGAAACTCAGGCATTGCTCAATCAACTGTATAATGGTTCAATATCTAATTTTATTACATCTTATTTAGCTATACAAAATTTGACAGGTACAGATATTGCTGAATTACAGAAAATTGTATCAAATAATATAACATTAAATACATACAATTAAAACGGATAATAATTGTATGCTTTATTTATAAGTATCTTATAATTATCACAATTAAAGAAAAATAGTATATATATGTTCAAAAGGGCAGTATAGGTATACTGATATATCTCTTGGATAAACTCCAGTTTACCAAAGAGATGCACTTTTTATCATATGTGAAAGGAAATTTTATGGGTACATCAAATAATACAACATATCATCAGCAAAATATTGAAATCAATACACAAAAGCTTAGAAATCTTTTGAATGAAATGCCTCCTTTTTGTAAAGATTATTTTCGTGGTATTGAGCCAAGCACGTCTGTACGCACACGAATTGGTTATGCATATGATATTCGCACATTTTTTAGATTTCTTATCTCTGAAAATCCAATGCTTAAAGGGTGCAGCGTCTCTGATATTAAACTGGAGCATCTTGACAGCCTTGAGGCTGTTGACATTGAAGAATATATGGAATATTTAAAACTATACTATTATGAGGGACAGAAATATACTAATGATGAACGTGGTCTACACAGAAAGATGGCTTCTTTGCGCAGTTTTTATCTTTACTACCAAAAAAGAGATCGTTTAAAGAATAATCCTACGGTTATAGTAGACATGCCTAAGTTGCATGATCGTGAAATCGTAAGGCTTGATAACGATGAAGTAGATGAACTTCTCAGGCTTGTTGAACATGGTGGCAAAAATTTAAAAGGTATAAAAAAGACATATTATGAAAAAAATAAACTTCGCAATATAGCTATTTTTACATTGTTTTTAGGTACTGGTATACGTGTTTCCGAATGTGTAGGTCTTAATATAGAAGATGTTGATTTTAAAGAAAACCGTATAAGAATTACACGCAAAGGCGGCAAGGAGGAATATGTATACTTTGGTGAAGAGGTAGCTGAAGCACTTGGCAATTATATTGAATTGTCAAGATGCGAAATTGAGCCAAAGGAAGGGCATGAGCATGCACTCTTCTATTCCATACAAAAACGCCGTATAAGTGTCCAGGCAATAGAAAATTTAGTAAAAGAATACGCTTCTCAAATTACTACCTTTAAACATATTACACCTCATAAATTAAGAAGTACATATGGTACATCTCTATATCAAAATACAGGTGATATTTATCTTGTTGCTGATGTACTTGGACATAACGATGTAAATACTACTAAAAAGCACTATGCTGCAATTGATGATGGCAGAAAACGAAGCGCTGCCAATGCTGTTATTTTGCATAAAGAATAATTAATATTTCATACTACTATATGAGATACAAAAGGCGCGTGCACATAAGGGATTAATAAAAAGCATTAATATAAGGGATTGATATACACAGGTACTACTATATATCTTCCAGCGTAAATAGTATTTGAACTAAGTGAATTGCATCTCTTTATTTCATTGACATAATCGCGTACTGAACCGAATTCGTCAGTGTAGTATTTATCTGCAATACTCCACAATGTATCATCATTATTAATGTACACAGATTTGTATATTATATTGGTCGTTTCAAATGTTTTAGAACTATTCTGCTTTGAAGATACAATATGAGATGCAGTAAATATTAAAATTAAAGCTGTTATTATTACAATTATAGCTTTAGCCATAAACTTAAAATCTGACACTTTTTTATAAATATAATACTTGTTCATAAAGCTACCTCCTGATTTCAAACATTTGTTCTTGTTGATATAATAATACAACATGAACAAATGTTTGTCAAGAGAAAAATCGAACAAAGTCGAACGAATTTTGCGGTGCAGGAGGAG
>CAMWXG010000170.1 GCA_947178155.1 uncultured Lachnoclostridium sp. | reverse complement strand
ATTGCTTAATATTATGGTATATATTTTCAAAAAGTATATAAGCATGGCTGTATGGTCATGCTATTCTTTTTGCTTTTTTGAAGATATGTTAATGAATCATATATAGATTAAAAGACCATGGTATCTTATGCTTATAGGCTATCATGGTCTTTTTTGTTTCAATAAGTCAGCTTGCGAAGCGTGATTGCGTTTGATTGTAAGGCACCTGCTATTTTTGTTATAAAAAAACAAAATTAAAAAATTGAATGAATCGAAAAGGAGAAAACCGAAAAATGAATATAGAAAATAAAATTGAGTTTGATAAAGTAAAAGCCAATTGGATGAATCTGGCTGTCACAGAATGGGCAAGGGAAAAAATAAGCGGTCTGTCATTCTGTCTGGATGAGGGGGAACTAAGGAAACAGCTTAATGATACTACTAACAGCAGGAGTTTAATCGAAAAGCTGGGGACGCCACCTTTGCAGAGCCTTAGTGAAATGAAAGACATCTTGATGATTACAAAAAAAGGGGATTGTCTTACACCATATCAGTTAGAACGTGTAGAAACTGTTTTAGTGGCAATCAGGCGTTTAAAAGAGTATCTTGACAGGGGAAAAATGTATGATAATCCTTTGGCATATTATGAGGAAAATTTGAATGCACTGCCAGAGCTGCTAGAAGAAATCAGCAGGCAAATCAGAGGCGGGACGGTTGATGATTATGCTTCCAGAGAACTCAGTCAGATAAGAAAACAGATTGCAAGGTGTGAGGAACAGATGAAGCAAAAGGCAGAACGGGTTATACGTTCCAATAAGGAAAGCATGGCAGACAGTTTCTATACCCTGCGTAATGGCAGGGTATGTGTTCCAGTGAAAAGGGAATGTAAACTGAAAATAGCAGGTAGTGTGATTGATAAATCTGCTACCGGCAATACCTTATTTATAGAACCGTCCAGTGTTGCAAAACATTATGATGAGCTGCAGTCACTTAAAATAGATGAAGAAAATGAGGTATATCGTATTTTGTATACGCTATCGGCAATGGTTGCGGAATCAACTTCTGTGATAGATGACAATATTACAATGATTGAAAGATTAGATTTCATATTTTCAAAGGGAAAATTGAGTATTGATTTGGATGCGGTAGAACCATCCATAAATACGGAGCGCAAAATTATTTTAAAAGATGCCAGACATCCAATGATGGATAAAAAAGTCAATATTCCGCTACAGTTTGAGATAGGTGAAAATATTCGTGGAATTATCATAACAGGTCCTAATACAGGAGGAAAAACAGTAGCAATAAAAACGGTTATGCTGAATTGTATGATGGCACAGTGCGGATTGCATGTCACCTGTAAGGAGGCAGATATCTGTATGAATAATGCTTATCTGTGTGACATCGGGGATGGACAGAATATTTCTGAAAATTTATCTACATTTTCATCACATATTAAAAATGTGTTAGAGGTGTTGAGTGAAGCCAGCAGTGACAGTTTAATTATCATGGATGAACTTGGTTCTGGCACTGACCCAACGGAAGGCATGGGGATTGCTATTGCAATATTGGAAGAACTTAGAAAAAGCGGTGCTATTTTTCTCGTTACAACACATTATCCTGAAGTAAAGGAGTATGCAGATAAGGAACAGGATATTATTAATGCAAGGATGACTTTTGACAAAGAAACATTAAAGCCAACCTATCAAATGGTACTTGGGGAAGCGGGTGAGAGTTGTGCATTTTATATTGCTGACAGAATGGGAATGCCAAATGATATGCTGCGAATGGCGATAAAGACTGCCTATGGCGAAGGTGCAGTTGATAGGTATCATTTTCAGAAAGAAAATACGATACTTCAAAAGAGAAAAACAAATAGAATCTCACAGAGCAGAAAGGCAAAGGGGAATACAGAACTTCATACAAAATATAAGCTGGGAGACAGCGTTATGCTGTATCCGGATAAGAAGATAGGAATTGTATGTGAACCAATTAACGAGAAAGGAGTTTTAAGAGTACAACTGCCAGGAAAGAAGATATGGATTAATCATAAACGAGTAAAACTTCTTGTGGCAGCCGCAGAATTATACCCAGAAGATTATGATTTTTCAATTCTGTTTGAAACTGTTGAAAACAGAAAAATCAGCCATGACATGGAAAGGAAATATACAGAGAAGGTAATTAGAACTGACAGACAATGAAATATCTACAACAAATAAATCATAAGAACAGAATACAGGACTTGTTATAGCCAGAAATAAGGGAATCATGCGTGATAAAAATCATCCTTTCTACATCTGCTTGGCATATAAGCATTCGGTCAAATGGATCTTTATGTGGTGGGGTGTTTTTTTCACGTTTTAATCCTTTCATAGTGAAAATGTGGTTTTCTTTTATTGCTATTTGCTTATATCCAGACTGTTCACAATATCCAAAAATTTCTTCTGCTGTAACAGGCATTATATCAGGATGTGCCAAATGTTTTATTTCCACTTCCCATAAGGAAATAACACTGTAATAAATCTCATTTTCTTCATTTGAAATCAGTTCCCTTGCTTTTTCCGGCAATTTAGTATCATTTGAAAGCGCCCAAAGAAGAATATGTGTGTCCAGCAAAATTCTCATATCTCTCCTCCAAACATTTCTTCAATTTCTTTGTCCCATTCATCAAACATTTCTGGAACTTTGAATTTTCCTTCAGCTATACCAATACGTTTTATTCCTTGCTTTTTCGGAATTAATGTTATCTGTGCAACGGCTGTTCCATTTCTTGCCAGATAAATAACATCTTCCTGCTTTGTTTCAAGCATTTTTATTAACTTTGACAAATCTGTTTTAGCCTCAAACATGTTTACTTGTGTCATATCTGCACCTCCTGTTAATATACTTAGCTAGATTAGCTAAATATATTATATGTAATTTTTACAGTAATATCAAGTCTTTGTAATATCTTTTGTTTATGTTAAGTAAAACGGCGTTACTTTTCACAATCACGCCAAATTCGAGGATTTTTGGCATGATTCTTGCCAAAAGTATGAGTTTTGCAGCGCCATTTTGCTTCATATTATATAGTAAAAAGGGATACTTCTAACATCAGTATCCCTTTGGTTAAATTTCTATTATTAACTTTTCTTTTTCACGATCACTTTTCTTGAATAAAAATCTAATGAAATCTCCTCATCCTCTTTTAATTCGATTTCATATATATCTATAATCCGAGCCCAAAAACTTTCTAATCTCCTTATGCAATCTATATTATCAAGAAGCAATTTCTCATAAAATAAATTGCCCTCTTTAACAAGACTGTTTTTACTTGAAAGAAGCAGACATAAATCTTCAATTGAAGCTTTCCGTTCATATACCTGATGTACATTAAATGCCTCATCTCTTGAAAGAATAATATCTTCCATAACAAGTCCCCCTTAATACATTTTAATAAATTCACCACATTGGCTTTTCAAGTTCTCTCTTTAATTTTAACAGTATTTCATGCTCTTTATTTGATTTCATACATTGTATCTGCGATGGCATATTGTATTCTGATGTATATTTCTTGTTAATATATACACATCTTTCACACTGATATACATCACATGTTTTACAGACAGGAGCACTTTTAAGCTTTAACATTTTACTTTCTTCTGAATTATCTGTTTCATACACATTTACCATGCTTTCTTTTTCAAAGTAAAATGCAGGACAAATATATCTTTTGCCATCTGGAGCTATTGTAACATCCTTTTCTCCTGCAAAACAGTTTTCCATCTCATTCAATTTTAAGGCACCATTAAGAATATTTATTTTACAGGTTTTATTTAATTTGCGCTCCTCTGCTAACCTATCACCTATGCGTGTTATCTGTTCACCATATAGCGCAAGTGAATCAAAATTTACAACTTCACATTTTAAATCAATCCTGCTAAAAACCGGAAATAATTTTTCAACCCAATCAAATAAATTAAGCATCTCTTCTTCTCTGACAATTAATATGCAATTATTGATTCCTGTCTTTTCAACATCTTTTATATTGCTTCCATCAATAACAACTGTCAAATCATTTGTTTTAACATATTTTGTAATTTTACGTATAAGCTTCTTATCAAATGGAATTATGTGCTTAATTACATGACACTCTAACTCATTACATATGTCAAATGCTTTAAATATGTTTTCTATATTTTTACAAGAACTATACAAAAAGACAGGCTGGCAAAATTCTTCTTTAGCTGTTTCTAATCCTTTTAATATAATCTCTTTAGTCATGGAAATATTATTTTCCTTAAAATTATAATTGGCACATAACTTTACACAATTACTGTCCAGCATAAAATACATATGTTTTTCAAAATCCATATACAACTTATACCTTGCTTTTCGTCGGTCTATTCCATATTTATTATAAAGCTTTGCCCAATAATAATTATTAACTTTTACTTTAGACTTATATATACCATCCTCAGACACAGTATTTGCTGAATGCATCTGCATCTTTTCGGAAAACATCATTAAACTTCTAATCTGTTCTCTTCTTACACCTTTATAGATATTACCATAATCAATTGATTCTTTGCTTTCAGAAGTATTCCCAACATATTTTATATTTGGATATACTTTTCCTTCTGCATCAATTACATAATCATCATCTTTAATATCTGATATAGTGCTTCCGTCCTCATTTATCTGCCTTAATCCGACTGCTTCATCAAATAATGTTGTATTATATCTGTCCCACAGCTTATTATCAAGAATATAATCTGCAATTCCCATTAACTGGCTCTCAAATATCTTACAGTCTTCTTCTCTGATTTCATCTAAAACTATGTCAACAGACACATACAAAAGCCCAAGATCCCAAAGATAAATAATACTTTCCATTAAATAACTTAAATCTTCACGTCCTATTGTAATCTTAGTCACAGCTTCTGGATACTGTTTAATACAATGTAATGCATTCCTCTCACTGTCAGTAAGTGATTCTTGATTATTTGGATTTGCAATCTGTAAATCATGGATATGTTTGATTGAACCAATACATATTTCCATTAAAAGTGACCTGCTATTCATCATAACAAATCGCTGCATTTGTTCACTTGAATATAACATGCCATTTGTCACTATAGAAATTCTGTATCTTCCAAACCAGGGACTATGTTTAAGATATATGCGTACCTTAAAATAATCAACAATTTCTTCAATTAAATCAAGCCTTGATAATGGTTCTTCACAAATAAATTCCAATATAATATGCCCGCTGCTAAACAATTCTCTCTGATTCTTCACAAAATAATCAATCGCTTCTGTCGCAACATTTAAAGGCATTACCTTATTATCATCTTTAGTAATGTCATAACTGCACTTATACTGTAGACTGCCATCACGTGCAATAATAAAAGATAGCCTGCTTATATCAAATGGATGCCATCTGCTAATTGGTCTGCCAAAAACATAATCCTCCATCGCAACTTCCAAAATATGCCCTCCTCTCTTTAAATTTTTATGTATCATTTTCCCGCAAAATAAGACAAAAAATATTCTTATCCTACTTACATCGACATTATATCATCTCAAAATTTATAAAAATTTAAATTGTTGTGAGTAACATTTTTCTTGTTGTGAATATTGATTCTATTTTTTAATACCAT
>CAMWXG010000169.1 GCA_947178155.1 uncultured Lachnoclostridium sp. | reverse complement strand
GGGCTTGACCAAAAAAGCATTTGAATAGAGTGTTAAGCAGTATACAGTTTTGAAGATATAAATACGTAAAAGCTTTTGTTTTATGGATTTGTGAATTACGGTCTATAAAACAAAAGCTTTTTTGTATATAATGCCTAATAGAATCAATATGTCAAAAATTATATAATAATTAAATAAAAGAAAAAATTTCTTTGGAGAAAAATATGTTACAGCTTAATAAAGAGCAACAAAAGGCAATCAGACATTTTAGAGGCCCATGTTGTGTTATAGGCACCCCAGGTTCCGGAAAAACTCGTGTTATTACCGAGAGGGTTAAATTTCTTGTACAGGAATGTAATATTAAACCAGAAAATATTCTTGTAATAACATTTACTAAAGCAGCTGCGATTGAGATGAAAAGAAGATACTCAGATATGATAGGGGATGACAATGCAGGCAGAGTACAGTTTGGGACATTTCATGCTATATTTTTTACTATTTTAAAAATTGCATATAATTATACTGCTGACAATATAATACATGATGATGTAAAAAGAAATATTTTAAAGGAAATCACTTCAGAGCTTGATATTGAGGTTAATGATGAAAATGAATTCCTAAATGATATTGCATCTGAAATAAGCCATGTAAAAGAGGAAAGAATTGATTTAGAGCATTATTATTCAATGTGCTGTCCAGATGATGCATTTAAAAAGACTTTTAAGAAGTATCAAAATGAGCTTGCTAAACGCAGACTGATAGATTTTGATGATATGCTTGTGTATTGTTATGAGCTTCTTAAAGAGCGTCCTGATATATTAAAGATGTGGCATAAGCAGTATCCTTATATACTTATTGATGAGTTTCAGGATATAAATAAGATTCAGTATGATGTTATAAGGCTACTTGGAAGACCAGAGAATAATATATTTATAGTTGGTGATGATGACCAGTCCATATATGGTTTTCGCGGGGCAAGACCTGATATAATGCAGCATTTTGTAAAGGAATATAATGCAGTAAAACATACACTTGGAATTAATTACAGATGCAGTGGTGCGATTGTTAATATGGCAGACAGGCTTGTATCAAATAATAAAAATCGTATTTTAAAAAGGCTCAAAGCATTTAAGCCATATGGAGAAAACGTTGAGGTGAAGGAGTTTGAAAAAATTACTGATGAAAATGTCGAAGTTTGCAATAGTATTTTAAATTACAGAAATCAGGGAATATTATATAGTGATATTGCGGTTCTGTTTAGAACGAATACTCAGGCGAGGGCACTTTCATCAAAGTTTATGGAGTATAATATTCCATTTATTATGAAAGAGCGTATACCAAATATATATGAACACTGGCTTGCAAGGGATATAATTGCATATATAAGAGCAGCACTTGGAGACAGGGAACGAGCAACATTTTTACGTATAATTAATAGGCCCAAAAGATATGTGCATCGTAATGCATTTTCAGAACAGTATGTGGATTTAGAGGAGTTAAAGAAGTTTTATGAAGATAAATATTGGATGATAGAACGATTGGAACAGTTTGAAATTGATTTAAAAATGCTTTCAAAGCTTAAGCCTTTTTCAGCAGTTGATTTTATCAGGCGCAGTATTGGATATGATGATTATATCAGAGAATATGCGGGTTATAGGGGAATACGTGTAGATGATATGATGAACATACTAGACGAACTTGCGGAGGATGCCAAAGTACATAATAGTTTTGGTGAATGGTTTGATTATATAGAAAGATATGGGGAAGAATTAAAAGAACAGGCAGGTAAGAGCAGAGCCATGCAAAATGGTACTAAGCAGGAAGATGACGCAGTAGTTATACTTACAATGCATGGAGCTAAAGGACTTGAATATGAATGTGTATTTATACCTGATGTTAATGAGGGGATTATACCACATAATAAGGCTGTTCTTGATGCAGATGTGGAAGAAGAGCGAAGGATGTTTTATGTGGCTATGACGCGGGCTAAAAGCCATCTTCATATATATTATGTTAAAGAGAGATTTAATAAAGAAGCAGATATGTCGCGTTTTATAAATGAAGTGGTAGATAATATAAATAAGAAAAAATTGAGAAAGAAATCTGTTTTTTAAATATACAGGAGGAATATCATGGCAAGACCAAAGAAAGAAAAAAAGAAAAAAGAAAAGCTTTCTCCAGAGGAGCGTATGTATAGGTCAGCAGTTAGTTTAATGGAAGCAGTAGATTGTGTGAATCGTTTTGAAAGGGCTGTATATTCTCTTAGAGATGCTGCTAAAAAGTTTGAAAATCTTGGAGAATATAAAGACTCTAGGGAAAGATATATAAAATGTATGGAAGAAGCAGAAAAAACAGTTTCAGAAGGAAGCAGAGAAGTGTTTGAGATTGCTGTATCAAAGCTTGGAGATTCTAAGAGTAAAAGTGATTATCTTGATACTATTGAAGATTTTAAACGTGTAAAGAAATTTGATTATAATGTTTCAGAGTGTGAAGAAAATATAGCGCTGTGCCGTAAAGCTATTAACAGGCTTGAAACAGCAGCAATATGGAAAAGACGAATTATTGCTGTAATAATAATAGCAGTGCTTGCAGCAGCATTTATAAATTCGCCTCTTTATCCATTGTTTTTGAAAGTGATACAATAGGTACAAACACACTTATTTACTGCCTATGCCATGCTTCTGGAATATATTGCCTACAAAAGATATGGTAGGGGAAAGAGTTACTACCATAAGTACTGTAATAACTCCAGATTCTCCGCCTGCAACAATAAATCCTATGACAGTTCCCAAAAGATCAAGACAGAAACGCGCAAATTTAAATGGATTTTTATTTGTGCGTTTTTCTATTTTATTGCTTATTATAAATGGAACTGCATCATATGGTGCCATGCCATGACCGCTGTTCATATAACATGCGGCAGCAATAACAAATACAATAAGAGTTGGAAATAAAAGTATTATTCGCATTTTTAATGGAATATCGTATGGTACACTGCATACATCATGCATTAGCCAGCTAAGAAAATCACAAGAATATCCTACAAGTATCATATTGCCAAGAGTTCCAAGTCCTATTAGTGAGCGGTCATATTTAATTACAAACAGCAGAAGTACAACATTGAGTAAAAACTGGTATGTACCAAAAGATATACCAAGTTGTTCTGCTATGCCATAATTCATTGCAGAACATGGATCAGTGCCCATATTTACAAGTACAAGAAGTGATACACAAAAACCCATTATAATGACTGAGATAATCATAAGTAAAAAACTTTTAATCCATTGTTTATCTATACTAAAATTCATTTTTCCTCCACTTTTCATTTATTATGTTACAAATAGCAATAATAAGGTTAAGATTCATAACTTATATTTTTCACACCCACGCTAAATTTTTTGCTCGTGAGTATAATAACATATACTATGGATAATGTAAAATAAAAAATCGCTGCAATTTAGACTTAAAAATTAGTTAATTAATAGCTTCATTTTGCTATTGAAAAAATGTGAAAATTATTGTATACTTTTGACTGTATACTGAAATATTACTAAAACGAAGTAAACGGTAACAATATTCATGTGATTACATACTGGTATGGTGAAGATATGGACAAATATAATTCAGACAAAGCCATGCAGGATAGAATAGACAGGCTTACAAAGGAGAATAAAGACCTTAAACATAAAATAAACAAACTTGATAATGACAATTATAATAGAAAAAAAGGACGAGGATTGCTAGGAAAGATTGGTATGTTTCTTTTTTTGCTCGGTGTAGCTTTACTTGTCATACTTATATATGAGGGGTATAAAGATTACAGAAGTGCTAAAAGTGTAAAAAAACTTCAGGAAGAGAGAGAATCTCCCAGTAATATTGATGATGCGGATGTGTCTGATATATTACCTGAATACCGTAAAATGTATGGGACTAATTCTGATTTGGTGGGCTGGATTGTTGTAGAAGAAACTGATATCAATTATCCGGTAGTACAAAGTAAAGTATATCAGGAGTATTATCTTGACCATAATTTTGATGGGGAAGAAGATGACGCAGGAGCTATATTTGCGGATGCGCGCAATGATGTATTTCTTCCTGATGATAATATTATATTGTATGGACACAACATGAAGAATGGTTCTATGTTTGGCACACTTCAATCTTATCTTGATAAAACTTATTATGACAGTCATAAAACTATTTCTTTTGATACATTGTATGACAGACATAAGTATGAGATAGTATCTGTGGGATTATCAAAGATTTCTGATGAAAGTGCAGATACATTTAAATATTATAATTTTTTAAATGCTTCAAATAAAAAGGAATTTGGTAATTATGTAAAAAATATTAAGAAGCTGGAGGCTTATGACACAGGGGTTTCTATGAAATATGGTGATAAGCTTATAACGCTTTCTACATGTAACAGTGTGGAGGAGGATGGAAGACTTTTTATAATTGCCAGAGAAATAAAATAATTAAAGAGTATGTGAATGGAGGATAAAAATGAAAAGGTTAAAAAGAGTTTTTATGGGGATTCTAGTATTGGCATTATTTACAATATTTATGCCAGTGTCATCAGTAAGCGCAGATGAGAATGATGTGTATACTATAACATACAGTCTTACAGGCGTTACAACTTCTTCAATGGTTACATCTATTTCATCAGGCAGTACACTTAGTATGATATTTACTGCTGATGATGGATATGAGCTTCCAGAAACAATTACGGTTAATGTAAATGGCAATGAGATGACAGATGGTTATACATATGATGAGGGTACACTTATAATAGATGAAGTGTATGGGGATATAGAGATTATTGTTACAGGAAGGTCATCAACAGAAGATGATTCACGTACATACAGTATTGTATATGATTTATATATGGTAGATGCAAGTAAACAGGATGGCAATGTTGCAGCTGGGACAGAGTATTCAGTTAAACTTACACCAAGATCCGGATATAGACTTCAAAACACAAATATTGGTGTTTCAATGAATGGGGAGGATATTACAAGCGGCTACTCATATAATGATGGAGTTCTTACGATTGCATCAGTAGAAGGTGATATTGTGATAACAGCAGTTGCAACTCCTAAATCATCTTCTGATAAAAAGAATGACAAGAAGAATAACAATAGTAGCAATAAAAATAGTAATTCGTCATCAGGAAGTTCATCGTCAGGCGGTTCAAGTAATTCAAAGTCAGCACAGGCAATGAGGACATCAGGAGGAAGTGCTTCTAATTATAACTCAAGTTCATATTCAGCTCCAAGAACAGGAGATGATGGATTGGATAATCGTCTTTTAGGAGCAGCAGTGCTTATATTTATGGGAGCAGGCTGTATTTTACTTGAGCGTAAGCGTTTTGGTGTTAATAAGGATAAATAAAAAATAAGATTCTGATTTAAATAGGAAGCAGCCAATATAGCATTGATGTATATTGGCTGCTTTTTATTACTTTTATTTTTAAAGCAAGTTTGATGAATTCGTATATATTTTTCTATAAAATTGTGAATAATAATTATTGCATTAATTAAATAAAGCCCTTACCCAACGTATTCACGCCAAACAAGGACTTTAGTGCGCCTCCAGGGGTTCGAACCCTGGACACCCTGATTAAGAGTCAGGTGCTCTGCCAGCTGA
>CAMWXG010000168.1 GCA_947178155.1 uncultured Lachnoclostridium sp. | reverse complement strand
TTTGAAATAAAAATATTATTATCTTTATAAACTTTATTGTCAATTCCACTATCAATAATACCAAGTCCTGCAGCAGTCCTCTTCATATATTCTAACATACTGCCATCATTATCATATTTCCTTTTTTCGCTGTTACAACAGTAAATACTACTGTTTTTAAATGATAATGTAATCTTTATATATAAACTTCCATCTTCTTTTGACGCTATATCAGATTTATATAACCTTACCCTATAACCATATTTTCCTGACAGCTCTTTTATGTACTCTAAATCAATATTTTTTACAGCATCACTTTTTAGAGCAAACTCCTTTATATAACCATTATATATATCGTCATTTTTAACAATACATATACCACCTCCGGCAAATACTCCACCACTTAAAAATTCCATTGCAGAATTTAATCTGGCTGCTGCATAGTTATATGGAAGCGAAGTTGCAGCAAATAATCTGCTATGCGCTGCAAGCTTTTCAAGCTTTTTTTTGGTTTCTTTTGTAATATGCCTATCACCTAAAACTGTAAGTGTTCCATCAATATCAAAAAATACTGCTTTTGGATACTTTGGTATACGAAATGCAGGATAAGGCTTAAAGAAAATTAAATCAGCTTCATTTCTGTTGCAATATGCAAGATAACAGCTGCATTGTTTCCTTAGGCATTCCTCCATATGGCTTTTTTGAAAATTACTTTTTTCCTGATATAGATTACCAATGCTCTTTTTGCTTATATTACAACGATACATTTGTCCATCACTTTCCACAAAACAGCTCCCACTGCATTGTGAAATATCAGCTTTATGAAATTTAAGCTCATTTTCAAAATACTCATCTATCTCAAGAAATTTTTTCTTTTCAGAATCAGTATATCTTCTTTTCAATCCATCCATTTTATTTATCCATAAATATATGCCCTCATCTATTGTATCAAGCTCTTTTCTTAAATTCAATATCTCATCAATATATTCAGGATTTCCAACCACTCCCACACAATAATTTACTCTATATTTTGTAAGTTTTTGGCACTGCACTGAAAATCTTTCTACATCTGTCATCTGGGAATGAAATGTACACCATAGCCTGAGCTTTTCTATTCTGCCCCCAAAGTTAATATATTCTGATATCATATCATCAACATTAAAACTTAAGTTGCTCTGTGCTCCAACTGCATCAATACAAATTTCTTTACTAAGCCTTGCCATTTCCTGCCAATAATATCTATGTATAAGTGCTTCCCCGTATGGAACAATCTGTATGGCGCATCTTCCTGCTGCATTATTTTTATACATATCAATTATATAATCTGTAAATTTTATAAGATTTAGCTTATCTTTTTCAAAAACAATCTGACTTACTTTCGGATTTTTTGAAAATGGGCAGTATGAACATGAATAATTACATGATTTTAAACTGCCCCTGTAATACCACTGCTTTACATTTTCCACTGCCTCATCCTCTCTGCAACATCTTCCGAAATAAACTGCGCTCCAAGATAATCAGATAAAAGGACTCCGGCACTTGTTAGTGTAATATAATTCTCTGTAATATTTACATAACCGCTTTTTGCCCATTCTTCAATCTGTCCAAAATCTTTAAGCACATCATTTCCAAAATGCTTTAAATAATCCTTACGCAAAATTCCCTTTCCAAAAAGTATATGTTTAACTGCATATCTTCTCTTTGTTTCGTCAATATTTAAAATATAACCATGCTTAATATTAAGATAATTATTAATAGCTATATATTCTTTTAATTTATCCATGCAGTAATTTTGTCCAACCCCATATTTTGTACAATAATGCAGGCTGCCTATATAACTTCTTCCTCCACATCCAACAGAAATAGTATTTCCAAATCCACAAAGATTTTCATTTACATTGTCTATACTGCTATCCTGTCTTATTTCTGTTCTTCTGACAAAACGCCTCATTGAAATCTGGCTGTAACCATTTTGCAAAAGAAAGTCTCTTGCACATTTATAAAGTTTTACTGCATCTGCATTTCTTACAGCACCGCTTTTGTATAGATATGTCCCCTCTTTTATATAAAGCGGATATACAAATAATTCATCTGGACTGTATTTAAGAACTTCACTTAAAGTTAAAATAAGGCTCTCTTTAGTTTGCCCCTGTATTCCATATATTATATCAACATTTACACAATCAAAACCTATATCATTAATATATTCCAATGCTTTTTTTGCCATATCTGCTGAATGAAAACGATTAAGTGCTTCAAGTTCTTTATCATTAAAGCTTTGCACTCCTATGCTTATCCTTGTTACGTTATACTTCTTTAACAGTATAAGCTTACTTTTATCAGTCTGATTAGGAGAAGTTTCTACAATCACAGGAATATTGCCAAATTTTATTCCAAAATATTTTTGTGCAATATTAAATACTCTTTCAAGCAAATCATCAGGCAGTATAAGCGGAGTACCTCCTCCAAATGTCATATCTTTAAAGTCTACACCTTCAGGCATTGCATCCGAAAGCTGCATGGCATGTCTTTCCATTGCATCAATATAATCCTTCATTAAATTATAGCAGCCTGGTGTATTAATACCTGCCACTGAAAAAAGATTGCAATAACCGCATTTACTTTGACAAAATGGTATATGGAAATAAAGACTATTATCCCCACAGACAAGCTCTTTTGATACCTCATTAAAACTAATACTATCAAGCTGTCCATAAGCTGTTTTATGAGGATAACTGTACATATACTGTCTGTATGGCGTAAGTATAAAATGTTTATATGGCACAGTATTTACAATAGGGTGATTTACTCCATGATACCAAACACCATCTTCTCCATAACATGTTCCATGATCTGAGCAACATATTACAAATGTATCACCACGCATTGCAAATGCATCAAAAAGTCTTCCAAGCTGCTTATCAACATATTTTAATGCTTCCATATGTGCTTCTTTGCTGTCCCTTTTTGAACCATCTATATAAAAATAATTTGGATAATGTATTGCTGAAATATTAATATACATCATAAGCCTTTTATCTTCATCGGCTTTTTTTAGAACTTTAACTGCATAGTCTACTTGATTGGCTGTTGATTCCTTTACTTTACAACTAAAAGACGGACGCCAATGACTATGTTTAAAAAATGAGGGCATTACACTTCCCATTGCTGTACGCTTATCAAAAAAACTTAAACCGCCTATACAATATGTATCATATCCTCTATCAGCAAGTTCTTCTACCCATGTAGGCTTTGAAAACAAAAAAGCCCCAGCAGGTGCTTTTCTGCCCATACCTATATCTGGAGAAAAAAACAGTTTTTCACGCTGTTTCATATCAGTTACTTCTTCATCTATTGGCATAAACCCTGAAAACATTGCCTGGTGCGAAGGATATGTAAAATTGCCCGGTGCCTGACACTTTCTCCACCTGCCATACCTGTTCAATACAGGCGTAGCCCCTTCAGACTGCGCCTGATAAGCTATATCATACCGAAGTGAATCAATACATACAAACAATATGTCATGTGTACCCACAATCTTATTCATATCAACACTTTGTATCATTTTTACACCATTATTCTGTTAGCATTGCTAACTATATAGTTCCTATCTTAATATTAATTACTCTGTTAGTATTGCTAACTATATAATTTTCTACCTTAAATATTAGTTACTCTGTTAGCATTGGATGACACCATGTTACCATTCTTGAAGCACTTACATTAATCTTAATACTACATTCTTTTGCAAGCTCTTTAAGCTTTTCACACATATCCTTTGATAAATAATTATAATGCAAATCAAGCTCTTTTATATTTTGATAATCTTTAAGTTTATCAAGTATTATCTGTCCACCCTCATCAGTGAGTGTACCGTTTGCAAGTGAAAGTGATTCTATCTGACTTATATATTTTGAATTAAATACTGCTTCTGCAATATCATCCTGAATCTCACTATCTTCAAGACCAAGATGTTTAAGATTTGGAAAATTAGACTCCTCTAGCAGTTTCTTAATATCATCAATATCCCCATCAAAGCCATACTCATCTGAACCAATATACAAAGTAAGTCTCTCAAGAGCAGGAAGTTTTGCATCTTTTACACTTTCAATCACATCTGAACCAAGACCTCCACATATAATATCAAACTCTCTAAGGTTTTCATGTTTAATCTTGCCAAGCTCTAATTCATGACTGCCTCTTACCCCAAACTTTAAAAGGTTTGGCATTGCAGCCCACAACTTGGAATAATCACCCTGAACAATCCATGAAACTTCACAGTCTTCATAAGTCATATCTCCAAAGAATATACTCTTAATATGTGAAAATTTTCCTTCCTCTTTCTTTTGGCTCTCAACAATTCCATCAATGATAACCTGAATTTCTTCACTGTCCATTGCCTCGCCCCAACAACCTATAACAATTTCAGTAAGATTTGGAAGTTCCTCATCATTAATAATCTCCTTAATTATTTCTTCACCGCTATTATCCTGATTTTCATAATCATCATAATCATATTCGTACTTTTTAAACGCTCCGCTTGTAGTTATAGCTCCATCTTCCGTTAATGTAAATCCTGGTATCTCCCCCATAATAAAGTCCTCCATTCAATATATATCAATAAAACAAACCTAATCTCACTTCCAATCATGCCATCTGTACAGTCACAAATATTCTATAAAAACTCTGCCTTTGCATTTTTATTCTGTCAGCATAGCGCTATACCATAATTCTCCATTATAAGCTTCAGCTTCCTGCGAATCGTCTACATCAAGCTTTATTCCACATTCCTCTGCAAGTTCTTCAAGCTTTTCACACATATCATCTGATAAATAGTTATAATGAAGATTAAGCTCTTTTATATTTGGATAATCTTTAAGTTTATCAAGTATTATCTGACCGCCCTTATCAGTGAGTGTACCGTTTGCAAGTGAAAGTGATTCTATCTGACTTATATATTTTGAATTAAATACTGCTTCTGCAACATTATCCTGCATCTCACTATCTTCAAGACCAAGATGTTTAAGATTTGGAAAATCAGATTCCTCAAGCAGCTTTTTAATATCTTCAATATCTCCGTCAAATCCATAGTCTTCTACACCAATATATAATGTAAGTCTCTCAAGTGCTGGAAGTTTGGCATCTTTTATACTTTCAATTATATCTGTACCAAGACCTCCACATATAATATCAAACTCTCTAAGCTTTTCATGCTTAATCTTGCCAAGTTCCAATTCCTGACTGCCTCTTACACCAAACTTTAAAAGGTTTGGCATTGCAGCCCACAACTTGGAATAATCACCCTGAACAATCCATGAAACTTCACAGTCTTCATAAGTCATATCTCCAAAAAACAAACTCTTAATATGTGAAAATTTTCCTTCTCCTTTGTTTTGACTCTCAACTATTCCATCAATGATAATTTGAATTTCTTCACTGTCCATTGTATCGCCCCAACAACCTATAACAATTTCAGTAAGATTTGGAAGTTCCTCATCATTTATAATCTCATCAATCATTTCTACGTCACTATTATTTTGATTATCATAATAACTTTCATCTGCATACTTTTTAGATGCTCCCTCTGTAGTTATATCTCCTTCTTCTGTTAATGTAAATCCTGGTATTTTCTCCATAATTAACCCTCCATTTATATTTTATTTTTTGCTCAAAATCTTAAGCATTTTCTTTGAAATTATTATTTATATCACATACAATCTTTAATACACATAAATCT
>CAMWXG010000167.1 GCA_947178155.1 uncultured Lachnoclostridium sp. | reverse complement strand
GAAACCAACTATAATATCAGTTGTAACTGCCGGATTCACAAAATATTTTCTTAAAATCTGCAGTTTGTCCAAATACTCTTCTGATGAATAATGTCTATTCATTCTCTTAAGGACAGTATCACAGCCGCTTTGCAAAGAGAGATGAAAATGTGGGCAAAGTTTTGTTATCTTTGAAAGACTTTTTACAAAATCCTCAGATATTATACGTGGCTCAAGTGAACCAAGTCTTATTCTTTCAATTCCTCTGACCTGATTGATTCTTTCAAGAAGCATAATTAGCGGCTTACCACCAAGCTTTACAAAATCTCCTGCATCCTTGTCATCAACACCATATGAAGACACATGTATGCCTGTAATCACAATTTCCTTATGTCCACCACATACAAGTTCACCTATTTCAGATAAAATTTCATCTATGCCCCTACTTTTAAGCCTGCCACGCACATAAGGTATTATACAATATGTACAATACTGATTACAGCCATCCTGAACTTTTATAAATGCCCTTGTGTGTTCCTGACCTATTAACCTGCCTTCTTTACAATAATCATCATTTAAGATGCTTTCATCATTTATTCTGCCGTTTCTACGTTCAAATTCCTCACAAACTATCTCAACAACCTTATCCTTATCTTTATTTACTATAAATAAATCAATACTTTTGTCATTTTCCCCTCTGCTTTTTGCAGAATCAACATAACAACCTGTAGCAACAACGATAGCTTTAGAATTTAACTTTCTTGCACGATGCAGCATCTTCCTTGACTTTCTGTCAGCAATATTTGTAACAGTACATGTATTCACTATATATACATCTGCTTCCTTATCAAATAGCACAATTGTATGCCCTGCATCTTCAAACATTTTTTTCATTTTCTCTGTTTCATACAAATTTACTTTGCAACCCAATGTTAAAAATGATATTTTCAAAATATTTCTCCTATCTGCAATCATTTTAATATAACTTGTACAGACAATCTACCAGTTTCTTCTGCAAAATTTTGGATAGATTGTATATTGACTTTTTTCTTCTTAATGTTAGTATATAAGAGTAAACTAACAAAGGGAGGTAACTAAAATGAAAACTGTAAAGATTTCTTTAAACTCAATTGATAAGGTAAAGGCTTTCGTAAATGAAGTTACAAAATTCAATGCAGATTTTGATCTTGTATCAGGCAGGTACGTAATTGACGCTAAGTCTATTATGGGTATATTCAGTCTTGACCTTTCAAAGCCAATCGATTTAAATATCCATGATGACGAAGATATTAACGACATACTTAAAGCATTAGAGCCATATATCGTTGAATAATCAGAACAGTTACATCATTTAAGAGAAATATCAGAGAACGCCATATGGTGTTCTCTTTTCTCATTATAACAGATATTTTAATTTACTTCTATAATCTCTACTGTTTCTACAGCTGCCTTTACCATCTCATCAATCTTTTCTTCAAGTTTTGTCTCTGACCGTCTTATAACATCAACAATAGGTTTTGTCACAGGATGTTTTGCAACAAATATAGTACAGCAGTCTTCATACGGCTGTATTGAAGTTTCATATGTCCCAATCTTTTCTGCAATATTTATTATGTCCTGCTTATCAAATGCTATTAGTGGTCTGTATACAGGCATTCTGCATACATCATCAGTTGCCGCAAGACTCTGCATGGTCTGACTCGCAACCTGTCCTATACTTTCTCCTGTTACAAGTCCTAAACATTTACTATCTTTTGCAAATTTTTCTGCTATGCGCATCATATAGCGTCTCATGATAATTGTAAGTTCATCATGTGGACATTTTTCATAAATATACATCTGAATATCTGTAAAATTTACAACATGAAGACGAATCCTGCCTGTATAGCGCGAAATAAGCTGTGCAAGTTCTACCACCTTATTTTTAGCACGTTCACTTGTATATGGAGGTGCATGAAAATATACTGCATCAATCATAACCCCTCTCTTAGATATCATATATCCCGCAACAGGGCTGTCTATGCCGCCTGACAGCAAAAGCATAGCCTTGCCTGCTGTTCCAAGAGGCATACCGCCTATTCCCGAATACACCTTTGAATATATATATACTTTGTCCCTTACTTCAACCCATATATACACATCAGGATCATGTACATCCACTTTAAGCTCACTAAAACGTTCCAGAAGATATGCTCCCATCTCCATACATATTTCAGGTGATGTATACTTATAATGTTTATCACTTCTCTTTGCCTTTACCTTAAATGAAAAATCATAATCCCTATACTGCGTTTCTATAAAATCTCCTGCTGCCTTTGTAACAGCATCCCACGATTTATCTTCTAAAACCTCAACAGGACTTATTGCTGCTATTCCAAAAACCCTTTGTAAGTTCTCTATAACTTCATCAGCATCAAAATCTCCTGCTGCCTCCACATAAATACGCCCCTGCTCACGCTCTACTATATACTCCCCGGCAAGTACTTTAAGTTTAATCCTTATTTGTTCACACAGCGCATTTTCAAATTTATAACGATTCTTGCCCTTTATTCCAATCTCTGCATACTTTATTAAAAATCCCTGAACCATATTTCAACAAAACTCCATTTCTATCTCTTTATAAACCTTCTTAACACAGGAAGCACTTCATTTACCTGTACCAAAGCATAATCAATCTGTTCAGGCAAGGTCATTACTGAAAAGCTAAATCTTAATGACGAATCAAGAAGCTTATTATCAACACCTATTGCCTTAAGTGTACCACTAAGTTCAGGTCTGTTTGACGAACAAGCAGAACCTGATGATACATAAACACCTTTGTCAGCAAGCGCATGAAGCATTACCTCACTTTTAACAGACTCAAAACCTACATTTACTATATGTGGTGCACTTTTTCTTATATCACTGGTATCAATCCCATTTATAACAGCACCTTCTACTGACTTTAATCCTGCAATAAGTCTTTCTTTTAAAGCATACAACATATCCGCCTTAGAAGTGCTCTTATTACCATACATCATTGCAGAAGCAAGTCCAAGTCCTGCAATTGCAGGAACATTTTCCGTACCAGAACGCATTCCCTTCTGTTGTCCTCCGCCATATATAATAGGATTAAGCTTTGTCTTATCCTTTACATATAAAAAACCGCTGCCCTTTGGAGCATGTATCTTATGCCCGCTTACTGACATTAAATCTATACCATAACTTCCAAACTTTTTAGGCACAGTCTTTAGCTTTCCATAAGCCTGTATTGCATCCACATGAAATATTATATCCTTATTTTTTCTCTTTACCACATCACACAGTCTGCCAATATCCTCTATTGCACCAATTTCATTATTTACATGCATAACCGATACAAGTATTGTATCATTTCTAACTGCATTTTCAAGCACAGTCTCATCTAAATGACCAAAGCAATCAACAGGCAGATATGTCACTTCATATCCAAGCCTTTCAAGATAAGCAAGAGGCTCATGCACAGAAGCATGTTCTATACATGTAGTAATAATATGTCTGCCCCACCGCGCATTTGCTAAAGCTGTACCTATAAGCGCCATATTATTAGCTTCTGTTCCTCCTGATGTAAAAATAATCTCCTTTGGCTGGCACTTAATTATATCTGCAATAATATTCTTTGCATCTGTAATATACTTTTCAGCAGCAATCCCCTTAGTATGTTTGGAAGAAGGATTGCCAAAATCCTCTTCCATAACCTTTACCATAATATCACGAACTTCTGGAAAAACAGGTGTGGTTGCCGCATTATCAAGATATGCTTCCATATTAATCTCCATCTAATCCTGCATCTGAAACATCATAACAGATAGCAGAGCTATCCCTGCAGTTTCAGTGCGCAAAATTCTTTTACCAAGTGTAATAGGTCTTATATTCCGCTTGACAGCTTCATCTATCTCACTCTTCTCAAACCCTCCCTCAGGTCCAATGAAAATGCCAACACTAGACTTAGTACATGCATCATCCACTATCTTCCTTGAAGCTGTCATTCCATCCTGTAACTCATACGGTATCATATTGTACTCTAAACCAGCGGCTATGTCAAATGCCTCAAAAAGACTTACAGGCTTATTTACACTTGGTATAATACCTCTGCCTGACTGCTTTGCAGCCGCCTCTGAAATACTCTGCCAGCGCTTCCTTTTTTTATCTGCTTTTTCTTCATCAAGCTTTACAACACACCTGCTCATTACAACAGGAACAATCTCATTCACTCCAAGCTCAACTGCCTTTTGTATAATAAACTCCATCTTATCTTTCTTTGGAATCCCCTGAAAAAGCACCACTCGACATTTAAGCTCTGTATCTGTATCCTGAACCTTCTCAACTGTAAGACTTATAGCATCTCCTTTAATCTCACTGATACGAGATACATAATCTGTCCCCGCACCATTACATGCAATAATCCAATCACCTGCATTAAGCCTTAAAACATTTTTGATATGATTTACATCAGAGCCTGTAATCTCTATCATATTCCCACTTATTTTTTCTCTATTGACATAAAAACGATACATATACTTCTTCCCCTAATCAATTATTTGCAAAAATCAATATAAAAACAGTAACCGCCTATCAACATAATTTACTGCTGACAGGCGGCTTATACATATACAAATCAAAAATTTCAAAATCAAAACTCTTTACAAATATCTGTCAAGAGAAGTTGTACCATTTGTACCCATGAACGAATAACTTCCGCTATATCCATACGATGCAGCATGTGTACTTGAATATACTGCACTGTTAGCTGTACGATAAGTTGCACTTGCCTTGCTTTGAACATATGAACCATATGAACCGCTTCCGGAAAAAAGTGAATTAATCGTAGTAGCTTTTGCCTCTTTAAGCTTATCTTCATCAAGCTTAAGCTTATTGTCAGTACCAATAGTAATACCTATATCTGCAAGAAGTCCTGCATTCTTAGCTGTGCTCTTTACAACTCCAAGTGCATTATTAAGTATTGATGTAGAATTTAAATTACCCGCAGATTCAATATATGAGTTATATGATTCAACAAAACCTTTGACAGCCTTGCCAATAGAATCCATATCATATGTAGGATTGCCTTTATCATCTTTTTTAGTCTTGCTATATAAAGACTTCTTACCAAGTTTCTCTGCAGCTTTCATCAAAGACTCAGCATCAGTTCCCACCGCCTTAAGATTTGCTGTAGAATCAGTAGCTGATGTTTTACTGCTGCTTACACTGCTTGAACTCGTCTTGTTACTACTGCTTGTTACTCCTGTAGACTTATAATAAGAATTTAAAAGCTTCTTATAAGTACCACTCTTTATCATCGACATATCGCCTATTATTGTACTACTGTTCCCAAAAATACCTGAAGCGGCATTTGATTTTGACGATGATGACGAACCTGTATTAAAAAACATACTGTAAAAATCCTGTCCCGAACCTGAACCTACTGAAAATATAGATGACATATATATCACTCCTTCACTATAAATATTAAATAATATTTGCATTTACTTCACATAACTATATCTTATTATATATATCGAACACCGCACTAAAATTATTTAGCATGTTTTGTAAACTTTTTCCTTTTATTTTCTGTATTCCAATTTTCTCATAAGAATGTCTCAGACATTTTTTGCAAAATCTTATTAAGATCACTTCTTCCAGCCTTTAACCATACTTTTTCTAACCAAACAAATATTTACCCATTTTGCCATATGCTTTTTTCTTTTTTACAATCACATAGTTGGAATAACAAACAAATAATCAAAAGATTTGTAAACAGCAGTCAAATATTGAATAACGATATTTAC
>CAMWXG010000166.1 GCA_947178155.1 uncultured Lachnoclostridium sp. | reverse complement strand
AGCGCTGAAAGCGCTGCTTGTTACTATGAGCGGCGTAGCCGTGAATAGTAACACTAATTTAATCACTCTGCATTAATAATTTTGACATCTATTACTTTCTCACAACATTGCAATTTTTAGGTACACCTTTTAATTTAACTTTTTTATCACAAGACAATTTATATAAATCCCTACAGACACGCACATTTAATTTAGTTAACTTATTATTATCACATTTAAGATTCCATAACTTCCTGTTGTGACTCACATTTAATTTGGTTAACTTATTCTTATCACATTCAAGATAGCACAATTTCCTGTTGTGACTCACATTTAATTTAATTAATTGATTCTCCCCACACATAAGATCAAATAATTGTCTATTCTGACTCACATTTAATTTGGTTAACTTATTCCCTTTGCACCATAATACTCCCAATTTCTTGCAGGCGCTCACATCTATTTTCGTCAAACAATTGTAGTTACAAGTAAAGCTCTCCAATTTTTTACAACTGCTTACATCTATTTTTGCTAACTGATTGCCACCACAATATAAAATATTTAATAACTTGTTACTGCTCATATCTAATTCAACCAGCCTATTGTTAGCACAAGCCAATGTATCTAATGTTTCACAGTTACTCACATCTAACTCTGTTAGTTGATTACCTGAACAATATAAGTAATTCAATATTTTACAGTTGCTCACATCTAATTCTGTTAGATTATTTTCCTCACACCTAAAATCCCACAGCTTCTTACAATCACTCACATCTATTTTTATCAATTTGTTGTCATAACACTTCAAACTCTCCAAGTAATTGCAGTTGCTCACATCTAATTCTGTTAATCTATTATCATTACACTCCAAATTCTCCAAGTAATTGCAGTTGCTCACATCTAATTCTGTTAATCTATTATCTTCACACTCCAACCACTCCAACTTTTTGCAACTGCTTACATCTAATTCTGTTAATCTATTATATTCACACTCCAAACATTTCAACTTTTTGCAATTACTTATATCTAACTCTGTCAACTTATTCTGTGTACAAGCTAATACACATAAGTTATTACAATCACTTAAATCTAATTCTGTTAGCTTATTGCCTCGACAATATAAAAAAGTCAAAGCAGTGCAGCCGCTTATATCTAATCTTTTCAGATTACCACTATAATTACAAAACAGATACCGCAAAGCTTTGCAATTGCTTACATCTATTCCTGTTAAATCATCGTCTCCACAAGCTAATTCTTCTAACTTTTCAAAAGCATTAAGTGAGATTTCTCCTTTTAATTTATAGAATATCCAGCCAATAGATTTTAGTCTCCCCTCTTCAGACCACATATAGCTATCGCTGTTTGCATCTGGAACTTCTGCACCTAATTTTTTCTGTTTCTTAATAATTTTCTTTAATGCTGCCATATCAGCAGATGATGGTATTACTGCTGTCACTTTAGTTTTTAATACCTTTGTTAAAACTTCATTATTTTTAGTGTATTTGACAGTTACTTTTACTTTACAGCTCCCTGCCTTTTTTACTGTTACTATGCCATTTTGTGTAACAGTAGCAATTTTAGTATTGCTACTCTTAAATATCTTTGACCGAATTTTAACACCTTTTCGTTTTACTTTAATTTTTCCAGTCTGGCCTACTGCTAATGTAAGTGACTCTGTCGCAATTGGTGTACTTTGTGCCAAAATTGTAACTGGCTGGCTGTAAACACTGCATTCTGTAAAAAATATTAATATTGCTATTAGTCCTGCGATTATCTTCTTTTTTATCTTCATTTTTCCTGCCTAACTCATTTTTATCAGCACCACATCCCTTCTTCTGCGAAGTTAGGGAAGTTTTCCACCTTAAATGTAACATTTTGTGTCAAATTATAAACATCGCATCTCCAAATGAAAAGAATCTATACTTCAAATCCACTGCTTCTTCATATGCTGCCATTACTGCCTCTCTACCTGCAAATGCTGACACAAGCATAAGAAGAGTAGATTCTGGCAAATGAAAATTTGTGACAAGGCCATCAATTACTCGAAATTTATAACCAGGATATATAAATATATTTGTATCACCGCCGCCCTCATGTACTATTCCATTTTCGTCTGCCGCAGATTCAAGTGTTCTTACACTTGTAGTACCAACACATATAATACGTCCGCCTCTCGCCTTAGCAGAATTAATTTTTTCTGCTGCTTCTTTGGTTACATGATATTCTTCCACATGCATATGGTGATCTTTTATTTCCTCTGCTTTTACAGGTCTGAATGTTCCAAGACCTACATGAAGTGTAACACTTGCAATATCCACACCTTTTTTCCTAATATCTAAAAGCAGCTCATCAGTAAAGTGAAGTCCCGCTGTAGGTGCTGCCGCTGAACCTTCATATTTTGCATATACAGTCTGATATCTGTTTTTATCACTAAGTTTATGCGTAATATATGGCGGCAGCGGCATCTGCCCAAGCTTGTCAAGTATTTCCTCAAAGATTCCTTCATATTCAAATTTTACCAATCGGTTTCCTTCATCCATAATATCTAAAATTTCAGCTTTAAGTATTCCTTCACCAAATGTAAGCCTCATGCCTGGACGTGCTTTCTTTCCAGGTTTTACTAAGGTTTCCCATGTATTATTCTCTTTACGCTTAAGCAGCAAAACTTCAACTTTTCCGCCAGTGTCCTCACGTTCACCTATAAGTCTCGCAGGAATCACCTTTGTATCATTAATAACAAGGCAGTCACCTTCTTTAAAATACTCTATTATATCTGAAAAAATTTTATGTTCGCACACCCCTGTTGCCTTATCCATTACCAAAAGTCTCGACTTATCCCTATGTGCTATTGGTTCCTGTGCAATAAGCTCCTTTGGAAGCTCATATGCAAAATCTGAAGTCTTCATAAAAATCACTATTTATGTGCTGCTTTTCACGCACTAATTCCTTTCTATATAATAGATGTATAGTTAAATCAAAGTTTATTCTCATATTTCTATGCTATGCTTTTTATTCATTCGCTTCTTAATTTTACCATCCACTATCTTATAAATCTCTACAATAATTCTAATACACAATAAAACCGGATATATAACTGCCAGCAAAAAGATACCTGTATAAAGTTCTCTTTTTGTATCGCGCACTCTCGCCGCATTTTCCCAATAAGGATATGCGACAGGCTGTGTACCTGTTGTTTTATAAAAAAAGCTTTTTAAATTATTCATAACATAGAAAAAATTTGTTCTTTTACTGTTTTCTATTATTACCATTTTACGCTCTTCTGTATTCAAGTTCTCTTGTATAAGATTTATAGCCCATTCCTCAACAGGATTAGGCATCACAATTTCATAACATGTAATTGCTGGTTTATCTGAATTTTCGTCCATGCCTGATATTCCATCTGATAAATCTGCACCTGAATACTCTTTACAAAAAGCGCTGTAAGGCAGCCATGCTCTATTCGTTTCTCCATATGCCTTTTTTTCTTCTTTTACCTGACTTATATCTACTACTCCTGCAACATAATATGTATTGCCATTTATTTTAAACGGCATGCCTGCTGCATTTTCACCGCCAAAAAGCTTCCATGCAAGCTCTTTATCAATTACAGCGCGATCTTTCATAACATCATCATCTGAATATGCAGAACCTGACAGCCAGACTGCATTATGGAAAAAGAAAAAATCTCCACCTGTTGCTGTCACTTTTGCGCTGGCAGCATTTTTTCCATTGGTAAATTCCAGCATACCTTCACAACTAAAGCAGTCTTTTATAAGTCCTTCACTGTTGTCCTCCCTGTCTGCATTTGTAATTGAATTTTGCTGAAATGACATTCTTAAACTGCTGATAAGTGTCTTTCTGTCACTGTCCTGCCATTTTTCCTCTGGTGACATATACACGGAAATATTTGCAAACTCCTGACGGCCTGCCTGCCAACGCCTTGCTGCATTAAATTCACTTTCCTTCTCATTGACTCCATGCAAAAGGCACAGGCAGACCAAAGCCCCGATAATGCATAATAAAAACGCTGCAAATCTTATTTTATTCTTTGTTTTGCCTGAAAAAACTTTCATATTATACCCTCTGGTTACTGTTGTGCAAGACGCACATAATCGCCCTTTTCAACAGCCTTTGAAGCTGTAGTAATAACACTTGCATAATTGTCAAATCCTGCTGATACTGCTGACTGTGTTTCATTTTGAGCAAGAACTGTTACCTCTTCTCTTTTGGCAATATAACGGTTGCCTACAGGACTTGATTTTTCCTGAATTATCAATACAAATTTGCCATCACTGTCCTCACGTATTGCACTTGTAGGCACTATGTAGTCATAGTTTGCTTTTCTCTCTCCAACTGATATGCTTAATGAAGTGCCATTTTCGATGTTGCTTCCTGTAACATTAAAAATCAAAGTCTTTCCGGCACTTGGGTTCTGTGCGTCTGTCTTTATTTCTGACAAAACCACCTTTATATCATCATCCCATACATTTAATACTGTAGCATTATCACCACGCTTAACAAGCTTGCTCTGCTCCATTGTTACCGGAATACTTATCTGATAGCCATTCTCACTTGACTGAATACGTGCCATACTGCTTTCAGGTGTTGCCTTGTCTCCAGCTCTTGCAGTTATATCAGACACTGTACCTGCAGACTTTGCCCTTATTACCACATTTTTTCTTTTCTTTTTAAGCTTATCAAGTTCATCTTTTTTCATCTGAATAGTCTCAGCCTTTTGCTCATTATCAAGAGCAGCTACCTGCATTTTAAGATTATTATCGCTTCTTTCTTTTGCAAGATTCAGATAAAGAGTTTCTAATGCCTTGCGCTTTTCCTGTACAGCCTGATTTAATGTATCAATTAAATTCTCATCTGCTTTCTGATAAGAATCTGCTTCTGCCTTAGCAGCTTCATAAGCTGACTGAAGCTGTGAATATGAGCTGTCAAGCTTTGTCTTTTGATTATCAAGCTTTAACTTATTACTTTTTAATTCTTTAATCTTAGCTTCTACTGTCTTAAGCTTTGTGCTGTTTTCCTTTTTAACTGCACTCTGCGCATCTTCCAGTTGACGCTGTGCACTTTTTAACTTTTTCTGTGCTGCTAAAAGCTCTGACTTTGCTGCAGCAAGCTGTGTCTCCCTGCTGTCACTTGATGATTTTTCATTTTCAAGGGAAGATATTTCCTTTTTTATTTCTGCAATATCTTTTTCCTTAGCTGCAATATCATCTTTAAGCTGTTTTATTTTCTTATCATTAGATGTTGTCTGATCTTTCTTTGCTGCTTCCAAATCCTTCTGTAAATCCTCAAGTTCTCTTTTTTTTGCATCTAACTGCTGATTCGCTACATTAAGCTCCTGTCTTGCACTGCTTAATTGCTGCCTATACTGCTCTTTTTCCTCATCAGCAGCATTATAATATAAATTATTAAGCTCTGAAATCTCAAGATTTAATTGACTTGTCTGAATATTAAGATCCGCTATTTCTGCTTCCTTATCACGTATGCTTCTGTTTAAACTTGTAATCTTATCATCTGATGAACCTGGTGTTTCAGCCTCTTTTAAATCAGCCTTTAAAGTATCAAGCTCTTTCTGCATTGTTTCAAGTTCTTTTCTCTTTACTTTTAATTCCTCTTCAATAGTTTTAGATGTACGCTCACTCTCATACTGCTTTACTTTATCCTCAGCATCTTCAACCTCTCTTTTTGCCGCAGTTACTGCTGCATCAAGCTCTGACATACTTTCACTGTTTTCTCCACTAAGCTCCGCCCTTTCACTTTCAAGACTTTCAAGCTCAAGCTCAAGTTGTGAAATTTCATATGCCTTTGCTGATACCGCATCAGCTTTTTTCTGCATTGCTTTCTTAGCTCT
>CAMWXG010000165.1 GCA_947178155.1 uncultured Lachnoclostridium sp. | reverse complement strand
ACTATACCTTTATTATCAAAAAAGCAAAGCAATAAAATTACAAAAAGCATAATATATTTTATTTTCTGTAAAATATGTAATAATTTTTCCGGAAACCCCAGCAGCTTTTTTCCACTCTTTTTTTGAATAAAAGCGGATATTTGATAAATCCAGTCCCCTATAGCTCCAAATGCACATGCCCAACCACAAAAAACTCTGCCTGCTAATATTGTAAGCAGAACCAATATCAGCAGACGAATATTAAATACAGACCAGACAATTATGCTTCCATTTCCGATTCCTTCAATAATCTCTTTTGCTCCTCCAAAAGCCTGTGCAAACAATGATGGCATCACCAAAAGAAATATAAGCTGCACCATATTTCTTAACCATTTAATTTTTTTGAGTGATGATGCTTTCCTTCTGTTTTCATTTTTCATAACTATCCTCCAATGCATTACGAATGCCTTCAAGAATTCCATTAGAAGAAAGAGTAGCCCCTGATACGATATCTACTTCCATTGACTGTTTGTTCACTACATCTGTCAATATCCTCTCCGCGGATTTAAGATAATCAGCGGTTTCTTTTTCGGCTGAAAGTATCTTTGCAGATAAAATCTTCCCACCATAAATTTCAACTTGAACTTTAATTTCACCGCCAAAACCTGTTCCGCTTCCTTCATAAATGCCATCATTAAATAGAGACTCTTGATTTTCTTTTTCATATTCCAATATCTTTTTATTATAATCCATTGCATAACTTTGATATCCACACAATATTACACAAATTAATCCAAGGTTAATTGCTTTTATTATAAATGTTCTCATCACAATCCCCCATTGCCATTTCCAATGCATTTTTATATATCTGTACCAGAGCCAAAGATGAACAAGTAGCTCCTGACACTGCATCTACATCCCCATTCTGCCTGTCAATAAGCTGCTGTATAACTCCCTTATTAGAGCCATATCCATTAGCCGCCAAATTACAATATCCTTGATTCGAAGTATCTTCTGGCACCATATTATCAATCCCAACTAGTTTTCCACCTGCAAATGTAACATCTGCTGTCAAATTATAATCAGCAAATTCCTCCCACTCATCTGCTGCTACAATAGCCGACGCTGTGTAAACTCCATCTTTAATCAACATATCAGAAGCAGCGAAAGAATTATTTTCCGGCAAAGATGACGTCTGTGGCAAACCTGGTGTTGGTGAAGCCATAGGTGGCAGACTTGGTGTATTTTCAGGAGATGTTTCACTATCATCCACTATATCTTCCTTAACTGCTCCACCAGCTTCATTCAACGCCTTAATATACAATTCCCGTATTGTTTTAGATGAACAGGTTGCTCCTGATACTGCACTAATACCAGAAACCGATTGTGTTTTCAAAATCTGTGCCACTACTCCCTCAACTTCTGTAGTCCCATTAGCCGCTTTTAGGTAATAATTTTTATTGCTCTCATCTGTAGATGAAAAGTTATCAATAGAAATACATTTACCCCCTTCAAATGTTACATCTGCCATTAAAGTGTAAGCTGAAAATGCCATCCGCTGGTCCGGCTCACAAACTGCGCTCACTAAATAAATTCCATCTTTCACATTTTCTGTTGCCTGAGTATTGTCATTATCATCAGGTAATAATATTACAGGAGAAGGAGACACATCTGTCTTATTCTTTTTATCTTTGCTTTTTTCTGTCCCAACCGCTTTAAGCCTTGCATTTTGATAAGCTTCTAATATCGCATTTGATGAATACGTTGCTCCAGATACGGCATCTACATCTGTATTTTGTGTTTTTAATATCCGCTTCACCATCGGTTTCCACGCTTTTTCCCAGTATGCTTTATTTGCTTTATCCTTATTTCCTGTGATTTTCAATCCATAAATTGATACTGCCTTTCCACTTTTAAACCTTGTCTTAAGATTTATTGTATAACCAAACTGTTCACAAACTGCACTTCCTGAATATACTCCATCTGCAGGTTTCCCATTTCCATCTGCAGACTTTTTATTTTTAGAGTTATTCTCTTTCTTTTTGGAATTACTACTTTTCTTTTCATTATTTTGTACAGCGTTTTTTTCCAAAGGATTTATTTTCAAATTTCCTCCAGCTTTATTTAATGCCTGAATTACAGCTGTACATATTCCATTTGATGAATATGTTGCACCCGATACCATATCAACATCAGGACTTTGTGCAGTAATTATCCTTTCTATTACAGCTATTGCCTTTTTTAAATAAGATTGTGTTTCACCTTCACAAGAAATAATCTGTATATCAGTAATTTCTGAATTTGAAATAGTTACACATACCTCTATCAAACCACCAAAACCTGTTCCTGAACCTGTATAAGTTCCATCTTTCCATGTACCTTCTTTTGTGTACTTTAACTTCTTTATATTAGTAACATTATCCTTAGAATTATCATTTTTCAAATCACTATTTGATACATTGTTATCTGAAGAATTGTCATTTCCAGAATAACTATCCTTTTCTGACTCTTTTGTCGGCTCATTCACAACTTCCTTTTCATGATATGTAACAGGTACAAAACCTGACATATTTAACCTAAATCCCAATACCACCCCAAAAGCCAGTATTACTGCAGGTAAAATAAAAAATATTTCTTTCCAGTCTTTCTTCATAGTCTGCCTCCAAAACTTGTTACTATTCACTCTGCTACTATTACATCAAAATCAGAAGAAAACACTTCTTCAAGCCCCTCTGTAATAGTAATTGCACCATCATTTTCTACTAATACAACATCAAATAAATCTGCATAATTTCTCCAATATTTAAGAGCTTTTTCCTTTCCCATAATAAAAAGTGACGTTGAAAGACCATCAGCCAAGGTTCCATCATCACTTACTATTGTTACACTACTTAATCCCGTATCTGCCGGATATCCTGTTTTAGGATTTAAAATATGATGATATAATTTATTATCCTCTTCAAAATATCTTTCATAACCTCCTGAGGTAATAACAGCTTTATCCTTTATTTTTAAAACTCCAATATAGCCAGCAGTATCAGATAAAACATCCGGATTTTGAACCGCAATGTTCCAAAATGAACCATCTGATTTTAAACCATATGTTTGAACATTTCCTCCCAAAGATACAATGCCGGATTGTATACCATACTCCTTAAAAATCTCCATAATTCGTTCAGATGTATATCCTTTAGCTATTCCTCCTAAATCAATCTTTACTCCTTCCGGCAGCGTCAACAAATATTTGGTCGCTTCAAACTCTATTTTTGATGCATCAACATTTTGTAAAAGCGCTTTTACTCTTTTAACTTTTGGTACTTTATATTTCTCTGTAGTAAATCCCCATTCCTGCATCAATGGATACACAGTAATATCAAATAAACCATTTGTACTGTCATATAACTCCAGTGATTTTTCCAACAAAAGCGCGGTATCTTCTGATAATATCTCACTTCCATTTTCATTGACAATATAAATCTCGCTCTCTGAATTTGTTGTACTTAACAATCTATCAAGCCGATTAATCTCCTGTTTCGCTGCCTCTACTGCTTCTTCTGCCCTGTCTCCATAGGCTTTAACTGTCATATATGTATCCATTGCAAAAATATCACGCTCTGCATAAAAAGAAGTATCTGCATCTTGTTGTGTTTCTGCCTTTGCAGTCCCATCCTGCCCTGATTTACTGCTGCATCCAACCATCAGAACACAAAATAAAACTCCGGATAATAAATATCTGCATATTTTTTTCTTGCTCTTCATCCATATCTGCCTCCTGCTATTTGTTAAACAAAGTGTATGTAACTTTAGTTAGTTTATACTCACTATAGTAGTGTATCACTTACTTAAATAAAATGCAAGATCTTATTTTTATACAACACTTCACAAAATTTTCACACCTTTTTAGCACTCACCGCTTGACTTGGCTAACAATTAGTGTTATAACATATACAGACCAAGTAAAATACATTGGATTAAAAAATATCATATTTAGAAATGGAGGAATGACTTATGTTAATGCCTAGTTTATTTGGAGAAAACTTATTAGATAATTTCTTTGATACACCTACCTTCAGAGGACTTAATGGATTTAGCAGCTCTGACCGTAATATGATGAGTACCGATGTAAAAGAAACCGATGCTGGTTATGAAATCTCTATTAACCTGCCGGGATTTAAAAAAGAAAATGTAAAAGGTGAAGTAAAAGATGGTTATCTGATTATCAATGCTTCAAACCAAACCTCAAATGATACAAAAGATGAAAATGGAAGATATATACGCAGAGAACGTTACAGCGGTTCATGCAGCAGAAGCTTCTATGTAGGAGAACAGATTACACAAAATGATATTAAGGCTAAATTTGAAGACGGCGTTTTAAAAATCAATGTGCCAAAAATTGAAGCAAAACCAACAGTTGAAGAAAAACACTATATATCTATTGAAGGATAAATATATAAAGACAAAAATAAATTATACAACTAAAAAATTGACAGTGCAGGCGTAACACACTGTCAATTTTTTAGTTTCTTACAAACTTCCAATAACACTGTCAATTTTTTCAAGTTCTTCCTCTTTAAATTCAAGATTATCCACAATCTTTACATTGTTTTCAATCTGCCCTTTACGACTTGCACCAATCAAAACTGTTGTAACTTTATTTTTTCTAAGTACCCAGCTTAGTGCCATTTCAGCCAGACTCTGTCCACGTTCTTTTGCAATATCATTCAATTTTTGAATTATTGTAAGCTTTTCTTCTGTAATACTTGATGACTTAAGGAAATGATTTCTTGCCGCACGGCTGTCTTTTGGTATTCCTTTTAAATATCTGTCTGTTAAAAGTCCCTGTGCAAGCGGACTAAAACAAATAACTCCACAGCCACATTCTGCCGCAGTATCTAATAAACCATCATCTTCTACCCAACGATTAAACATACTGTAACTTGGCTGTGTAATCAAAAGCGGGGTGCCATTACTCTTTAGAATCTTAGCAGCCTTCTTTAATTTTTCTGAATTATAATTAGAAATTCCTACATATAAAGCCTTTCCCTGCTTTACTATATCAGATAATGCTCCCATTGTTTCTTCTAAAGGTGTATCATCATCCGGTCTGTGATGATAAAAAATATCCACATAATCAAGTTTCATTCGTTTAAGACTTTGGTCTATACTTGCCATAAGATATTTTCTCGAACCATAATTTCCATAAGGTCCCTGCCACATATCATAGCCTGCTTTAGTAGAAATAATCATTTCATCTCGGTATGGCCTTAAATCACTGTCCATAATCCTCCCAAAATTTTCCTCCGCTGAGCCATATACAGGGCCATAATTATTGGCTAAATCAAAATGGGTAATACCTTCATCAAATGCAGTAAAAAGCATTTCCTTCATATTTTCATAACAATCAACTGAACCAAAATTGTGCCATAAACCAAGCGATACTCTTGGTAATAATATTCCACTCTTTCCACATCGCAAATATTTCATATGGTTATAACGGTTTTCTGATGCAGCATACATAATAAAAATGTCCTCCTTTCTCATTTCAGTTTCTGTCCTGCCACATTCCATTAATCAAGAAGCACTAAAATATTTTAAATTAAGCATAGTATACCCCACATTTCATATTGCGTCAATCCATACCTTTTAAGAAGCAAAAAGGTTAAAGATAAAATATATAATAAATAGAATATCTATTATTTTATCACAACTGTTACTACAACACTTGCTGCCCCACATGTTACCTTTACTTTTGCTTTTTTTGCCTTTTTAGCAGGCTTAGCTTTTGCTGTAATTTTACCATATGCATCTACCTTTACTTTATCCTTGCCTGAAGTCACTTTATAAGTAATTCTATCTGTTGTGTATTTTGTAATTTCTTTTATTTTTATT
>CAMWXG010000164.1 GCA_947178155.1 uncultured Lachnoclostridium sp. | reverse complement strand
ATATACTCCTTTCCATAAATCTCTTATCTACAGCTTTAAGATATCCTGTGAAAAACAGAAAGTTCCATAAATTATCCTGTGATTTATATATATCTTCATAAGTAATATCTTCATGTACAGCTTTTTCTATTGTACCACCTGCAATAAGTTCTTCAAGTTCCCGCCTTGTTACCATATCTGCATTTTCAATTAATTCATGCACAATACTGTTTGATGATGTATTTGACCAATAAGGTTTTGGAAATTCAGTATTTTTATAGACAACATCTTTTACATATTTTATTACACTCCATGGATTATAAACTTCTGTATTTCCAAAAAGATAACCATCATACCATTTTTTTACCTCTTCTCTTCTTTGTGCTATATCATAATCATCAAGAAAAGCATCAACTTCATTTTGTGTAAATCCAAAATATTGTGCATAATCTTCATTAAGTATAGATACAACGTCAAGGTTATTAAGCCCTGTAAATATACTTTCCCTGCTAATGCGCAAACATCCTGTAATTACAGCAAACTCAAGACTGTCATTCGTCTTTAATGCTGACTCAAACAAAGAACGTATAAAAGAAACCATTTCATCATAAAAGCCGTTAAAATGAGCATTTTCAAGCGGTACATCATATTCATCAATAAGAATGATTACTTTTTGATTATGGTATTTTTCAAGGCATCTTGATAATAACGCAATGGCTCTGGAAAAAGCAACTTTGCCAGCTTCCATTTTTAATATTGAATTATATATTTTTTTATCCTCTTCTGTAATATTATCACTTTCCAGTACATACCTGTGCCTGTCAAACTCAAAAAATATTTCATAAACAATGTTTTCATATGCCATTTCATATGTTGGCTGTTTTGCCGATTTAAGTGATAAAAATATTACCGGATATTTTCCCATATGTTTAAGATATTCTTCTCCCGCCTCCATAATTTTTTTACCTTGAAAATATACAGAATTATCTGCCACTGTACCGTCTTTAAGAATTTCTTTCTCAAAAAAAGTCTTTAACATACTTTGTGCTAATGTTTTTCCAAAACGTCTTGGACGTGTAAATAAAGTAACTGTACTTTTTTGTTCTAATAGATCACGTATTAACAGTGTTTTATCTATATAATAATACCCTTTAACTATCATCTGTTTGTAAAATTCTACCCCTATTGGTATTGGTCTGATATATTCCATATAAACATACCTCCTTAACTAATTTCATTGTATCACAAATATTATATTTCTTCCAACAAATCACAAACATAGCAATCAAATTTTTCTGGATAGCATATGCCATCCAGAATACTATAATATTTAAACTACACATTATTAAAACTTATAATTAATTTCATAATCATCAAGTAGCTTAACTGCCTCTTTTTTCTGCTCCTCTTCAAAATGTATGTATGTTTTTCTGCACACATCAACACTATGTCCAAGAAGTGCCGCAATAAGTTCAGTCCTAACTCCCTTTCTGAAATAAAGGCTTGCGCATGTATGCCTGATAATATGTGTCCCATGTGCTTGTACTTTAGTATCTGCCGCCTTTTCAATTTCCTTTATATTACTGGACAAATAAGAAACTGCTGCATGATTTCCATCTCTTGTACAGCACACATAATCATCTGGTTTTGTATATCCAGAATGTTCTTTTTGAAGTTCCAGAAAATACTTTGCATTACTATTTATACGTATAGTGCGGTTCTGGTAATTTTTAAGTGATTGTGTTTCATATACTTGTGCTGGTTTGCCATTAGGATTATTTACCAACTGTAAATTTTCATGTACATAAATTGTGCCACTTCCAAAATCTACATCCCTCCATTTTAATGCTAACATTTCTCCAGCACGCAATCCTAAAAATATATTTGCACACAGGCAAAACCCATACTGGTATTGTGGCTTTTTGCTCCATGTTCTTATTAGTGCCGCCTGCCTTGTAAACCTTTTAATATCATCCTCATCAAAAAACTCAATTTTCTTGGTTTCCTTAATTATATTTTCTTTATTAAGCATTACAACTGCCAACATAGGATTTACCTCTATTTTTCGACTTGCTATCCTATTTCTGTAAAAATCATTTAGCGCATCATAACACTTCTTAACTGTTGAATATGACAAATGTTCTTCTTCATTCAGCACATTTAAATGTCTCTGTATCATATCAGAGTCAACTGCACTTAACCTCATTGAACCAATATCATAAGCAGCAATTCTTGAGCGGATAGTTTTTTTAAGAGTATCATAACTTGTCTTTTTAAGTTTAGGCTTCTTGTATATTTCAAGCCATTCAAACATTGCATCTGAAAGTGTAACTGCCTTTTGTACTGCAATTTTTTTAGTACTTTCTTTTTCTATACGTCCCATTTCTGCCATAACTTCCTTTACAGTATCACCAAGAACAGATTTTCTTTGTCCGTTTACGTTCTTTTTATATAAATATTTTTTCCTTTCTGGTATCCATGAAATACTTCCCTGTCCATGCGGAAGTTTAGGAATTTCCTGTGGTGCATTTTTATCATTATTAATGCTTTTTGCCATATTTCTGCCTCCTCTTTGCATCATAATTAGGCTTGGACTAGTATATAAGAAATATATAGCCCAAGCTTTTACATTCAACAAGTGTTATAACATTACACTAAAACATATTCTTTGCCAGTATATTTTTTAATCCATTTTTCAAATTCAGTTTCTGGAATGTAATATATACGACCAATAGTAATTTTAGGGAAATCGGGCTGTTTTACAATTTTGTATGCTTTCTTTATAGAACATCCCATTACTAATGCAATATCCTCCGTTTTTAGCATTTTTTCCAACATCATCACCTCCTCTTACAAATATAATATATAATCAATAAAAATTTAAATTACATTCTACTACTGACCTTTAATGGTTTCTCCACTGGAATTCCATCCAGAGTTAGACTTCCAAGTGCAACAAACTCACCAATGCTAAGCTTCTGCAATACCATTACCCAATCCTTTACATCTTCTGCACTTATGAGCTTTGCCTGTGCATATAATTGTGACATATCTGGTCTGAAAAACAAAACCAATCCACATTGCATAAGTTTTTGTTGTGTAACAGACTGCGCCTTATACCATAACCCTTGTGTTGCAAGAATAAGATTCAATGAAAATTTCCTGCCTTCAGAAAGAATTTTATTAACTGTACACTTTTCACCAGTCATAAAATTATGGCACTCATCAAGAAAAACAAACAATCCATCTTGTCTAAAACTTGAAACCGTTGCCATTCTCCACATATACGACAAAAGAACTTCTGCAATAAACTTTTGTGTGTCCATATCAAACTTACTCAATCTCACTACATTAATTTTGCCATTCTCAATAAAAAATTTCCCTGAACGAAATACATTGTGAGCCGTAAGTTGATATAACTTCTCTCTTACAGCTTCCGCATAGCTTGTATCTATTTCTGCCAATGCCTCATCAACTGACTGAAAACCATCCGTTTCATACTTCCCTTCTTCCAAAACAGCAGCAATAGCCATACGCAGAACCGCCCTCTGTCTTATGCCTAATTTTCCTGCACAAGATAAAACATCAACGAGTGCACCAACTGTATCAACCAACTTTTCCTTTGTACCATCTGAAAATGTTACTGGTTGAAAAAGTTCACAATGAATACCAGAGTCATAAGCGTCAATTTCATGTATATTATCAATAAATTCTGTCCTATATATTGGAAAAATATGTTCCGTTGCAATTACAGAATTTAAATCAAAAATAACAACCGTCTTTTTCTGCCTGCTAAGTTCCAAAATAATTTTTTGCGCCTGTACGCTCTTACCACTGCCTGATTTTCCCAGTAACAAAATGTGATTATTTACTGAATGACAAGTATCAAAAACCACACCTCTGTTTTTATGCTTACCCAACTCTATTGATTGCATATTCACCCTCTCCTTCTTCACTATATTTACAAAATTCTATAAAATCAAATTCTCCAAGATATTCAAACCTTCTCCTGTCAAAACGTAACATTCGTTCTCGCTTGTATTGTCCTGCTAAATTATAAAATGGCATCTTGACGACATAAGTAGAAGTATTTTCTGTATGTATCAAACCATCGCATGCAAGCGCTCTCTTTATAACATCAATAGAAAAAGTAGCCAAAAGAGATGTTATTATTTTCTTAAAAAATATTTCTTTTATAAAAAAACTATAGTCATCAAAAAACACCGCATCCTCCATGCTGTCTGTAGCTTCCATTCCAAGATTAGGAAGTTCATATAATCTTGGGAAACCAACATTTTTCTGCCAGGAATACAATTCTTGCACAAAAGCTTTGACAATACCGTTGGAACTATGATTATCATCATCAAATTGCACAAGCTCTTTAATATATTTTTTCAGCTCATAAAATTTCCACTCCGCATCACCCTCTACGAGATTGGGATATAAAAAACATGCAGCTGTCAAAAAAGCCTTTTCGTCTGCATTAGAACTCTCTATTCGTCTTATGCGGTCATAAACCAGTTCCAGCTTATTATCTGGAGGAACAACAAACATAAAATCAACATTCACATCTTCCAAATTTCCACTAAGAAAAACGATAAATAAATCTTCCAAGCTGCATCCAAATGGAAGTCCCTCCGAAATCACAACAGGTATTGCATTAATCCCTGAAATTCCATATGAAGTACTCCTTACTAGTGAAGCCAAAAACAATAAATAGTCATTTGCCCAGTCAGACTGTACATATGGAAAAATTACGAAAGTTGAATTGGCAGACGAAATAATTTTTTCGCAGTCATTCTTCTTAGTAAACTTATTGATTATTGGTGCCCTTGCATCTGCAAAAAGCTTAACTGCTTCTTTCATCTGTCCGCTATCAACAACAACAAGAAGCAATTTTTCTAATTCCATTTCCTTCTCTTTGATAATTGGGTAGTTAAGAGCCATTGACTTTAAGAGAAGAACTGTATAATCTATATTACACAAGACTAACCACCTCCTGCATTGTCAGTTCCCCAAATTTTGCAAAATGCCATACACCATCACCATACTTGCACCACCCAAAAGCAAATGGAAGCTGAATGTATTTCGCATAATTAATTGAGTACGAAAGCAAAGCCTTTGATGCATCCCCCTCTGCTTTTTTTGAAACAAGTATATTAATGCCCCTTGCCAAAAATTTTTTAAGAAAAAAATTTGGTGAAATCCCATCTTTTCCAAAATTGAAAAAAATTTTTTCATCTTTATTCAACGAAACCATAAGAACTGCCTGAAAAACAGGATAAGATGTATAATACATGCAAGTTTCAAACTCTTTTGTATTTAGCAAAACCTTAGAACGCAAAACATCACCATCAGCATCCATAACACTATAAACCATACTGCCATCAGCAGCTTTATACACAGTGCCACACAATAATTCATTATAAATCTTATTTTTTGTTTTCAAATCCAACAAGCACTTCTCAAACTCATAACGTTGATTAAGAATAGCCTGCTGTTTGTTTACATCCATCTGCCCCTCAACCCACTTATGTTCAATTTTTTCCTGATAATGCAAATAATTCTGTGTTGCAAAAGAATTGCCACAAGATGGCTGCTCTACCAAATAATTATTAACAACTTTATCCATAAAATTACCTCCATAGTATAACAACAGTGCACTGCAATTTTTTTGAGCTCTATAATATTATATAGCACTCTATAAATATATTCCATTAGATAAATTTTTTTATTTTGATTGATTTTAAACTGTTTTTATCATATAATATACAATATTTTGCAATAAACAGTTTTAAAGGAGTTTAAAATTATGACTATGAAAATTATCAATGACAATAATAGTAAAGTAATCAAAGACTTTTGCAAATGTATACAGGATTCAGAAAAAGCCTTAGAATACTCACTATACCTAAAAGAAGCCTTACATTTGAATATAAAAGATTATCAAAAAAATTTTTCTAATTGTATAGAAACTATAA
>CAMWXG010000163.1 GCA_947178155.1 uncultured Lachnoclostridium sp. | reverse complement strand
TCATTCCAATATGTTTTATTACTCTCAATTATCTCATCACGTTTCATATATTCCTCCTAAACAATTGCCACTCTTTTTATAAATAGAGCCATTTTAGAGCCAACAGGCATAAAACAATCCCGGAAACGCCCATTTTATCAGCATTTCCAGGATTCTATCCGCTATTCTAGCCCTATATTTCATACTATATCTTATATCCATATGATTATAATACACATCATTTCGTATAGAAATTCCAGATGCTATATACATTATAATCATTTACTCAACTTTTTGAAAAAAAAATTGCAAGAAACATTAAACGCGCCACACTGGTTGCATCTGTTTTTGTAATTCAATTACCTTTTCCAAAGCAAGACCAAAATATTTAGCAATTTTATCTACAGGCAAATCCCCATCTGCAATCATTCTTGCTACTGTTTCAATTTTCTCATCATAGCGCTCGCTTTCGCCATACATCTGTATTGCCTCTTCCTGATCATATAATACCATCATAATGTCCATGACCTTCTTTTCCCTGCTTTCTAAATACTCTTTCAGCACGTTTTTGGAAATAAAATTACAGCTCTTTTTTATTCTATTCATAGTTATCTGAAGACAGTTTCTTCTCTACCATATGTGCATATTCCTTGCGTTTATCAGCAGAAACTTTCAAAACATCCATAGCCTTATCAATAGAACATCCAAATGACCTTATAATATTTATAATACCTAAAATAGTTGCTTGCTCTTCTCCTTTTTTCATTCCATCTTGAAGCCCTTTTTTCATTCCATCTTGAAGTCCTTTTTTCATTCCATCTTGAAGTCCCTTTTTTATTCCATCTTGTAACCCTTCCGCATAACAAGTTTCTTCATGAAGTTTTTCATCATATTCTGTTAATACCACATTTACCACCTCACTTCTATGCTTTTTTAAATAATTTCCAAGACAATTCCACTGCTCCGCATTTTTTACAGCCATATCAACAGCTAAATCTATAGACATAGTTTTCTGATAATCTCTCACCAGCTGTATAAAATTAGAATATTCTTTTAACGCTTCGCATTTATCCATTAAATCATTATTATGTCCAGCATTTATATTTATCATTGTCGCTGTCCACTCAAATGAACCACTTGCATCTTTATTTATAAATGCATCTGACAACTTTAAATCAATCCTATCCTCATATTCATCTGTTCCATTATAAAATACTATATATTGAGGTGTAGGTATTTTTACAAGCTTTTTCCCATATATATCTTGATTGGTAACCTTTATATATTGATCATAAAGATGTCCAAAATACATAAATCCTCTTAATGGCATATTAGGATTAAATGTGCTCTGGTGCTCAAATAAATCCAAATTACATTCTATAATAAAAGATACATCGTTCTTCATATGCATATATATTGCATCATCAAGTGTAGTTATTTCTAAATCATCTTCATTTTGATAATTTGTACCATTCAACGCATTATACAAAGAAAGAAGATATTTTTTGTTTTCCTCTGCACCAAATACCAGCCTAAAAAGTCTGTCTTTGTATTTTCTATTGATATGTACCTTAATTGTATTATTCATGACATTCTCCATTAAATTATTTGTATTGCATATTTTATTCTATTCATAGTTATCTGAAGACAGTTTCTTCTCTACCATATATGCATATTCTTTGCGTTTATCAGCAGAAACTTTCAAAACATCCATAGCCTTATCAATAGAACATCCAAATGACCTTATAATATTTATAATACCTAAAATAGTTGCTTGCTCTTCTCCTTTTTTCATTCCATCTTGAAGCCCTTTTTTCATTCCATCTTGAAGTCCCTTATTTATTCCATCTTGAAATCCTTTTTTCATCCCATCTTGAAGTCCCTTTTTTATTCCATCCTGTAACCCTTCCGCATAACAAGTTTCTTCATGAAGTTTTTCATCGTACTCTGTTAATACCACATTTACCACTCACATTTCTTCTTTAGCATATGACATAATCTGCTCTTTAACCGCTTTTTGTCTTGTCCTTGTTATTGTCAAAACTTTGCCTCCACAAAGTTTTACTTCATCAGGCTTGTAAATCTCTATCGCATCATAATTAACCAATTCTGAACGGTTAATACGAATAAATTTCTGTTTCTTTAATTTTTTCGTAACTTCTGATATTCTACCATAATATATAATTTCATCATCTTTCGCATGAATAATTATCTTTCTATTATTCACTTCAAAATATAATATATTATTTACAGCAATATAGTTACTTTGCCTGTTTACCTTGTATTCATAAAGAATATTTTTCTTTTCTATCAATTCAAATGCCTGTTCCAATATATGGTATAACTCTTCATTTGGAATAGGTTTAATTAGAAAATTCATAGGACGAACTGCAAAAAGTTGCATAGCATAACTATCGCTTGCTGAAATATAAATTATTTGAACATTGTTATCATCTAATACTTCACGAATTTTATGACCAACAGAAACACCATTCATTTTATCCAATTCTATATCAAGAAATATTATTTCATAATTATTTTCCTTTTTCATATGTTCAACAAGGCTTTCACCATTATAGAAAACATCTACATCTATATCTCCACCATGGATGTAAATCGCATTTATAATCGATTCTTCCATTTGTCCACACAAAGCAACATCGTCATCACATATCGCAATTCTTACCATCGTACTTAACCTTCCATCAATTATCACATGTAACAAAAACACTTCACTACCGTTTCTTACTTATTTTCTCTAACAAATATATTTATTGTATTTTGCATTCTTATCTTTCTTAATAGAATATATTCTATTATTTAATTTCATTAATAAAATATCCCATCACCCATGCATTTGTTGGGCTGATGGGCAATTCTTAACTATTCCATATAAATCTAAAATATTACCTTTATATTTAAGTCAAAATACTATTCCTTCATGCCTCCCAACTGATATTTTTACCAACGCTCTTCTATTAACTTAATAAAATTCTACTCCTTTTTATAAGTGAAGTCAAGAAATACAATCTCTAAATAGGCACACAGACTTCTTTCAGCCATTCTTTTTCATCATTTTCCAGATATGGCGAAATCTTCTCATATACTTTCTTGTGATAATCATTTAAAAGTTCTTTTTCTTTATCACTCATCTGCTCTGCATCTATTACATCTCTGTCAAATGGCACATATGTCAATGGTTCAAATCCCATAAACTGTCCATATTCAGTCTTTTCACGCTTAACACATAGTATTAAATTCTCAAGACGTATACCGAATTTACCTTCAAGGTACATTCCAGGCTCATCTGATGTAACCATTCCTTCTTCAAGAACTGCATTTTCACCTGCAAACGGAAGAACACGAAATCTAAATGCGTTAGGTGGCTCATGCACATTTAACAAATATCCAACACCATGACCTGTACCATGATTATAGTCACAGCCCATATCCCAAAGTGGCTGTCTTGCAAGATAGTCAAGAGAAACACCTGAACAACCATGCATAAAATGTGCATTACATAAATTCAAATTGCCACGCAACACTGCTGTATAATATTTTTTTTGCTCATCTGTTGCATTATTTCCTATAAGAATAGTTCTCGTAATGTCAGTAGTCCCCTCAAGATAATGCCCTCCTGTATCAACAAGAAGCAAATTGTCAGGTTCAATAACCGCATCTGTTTCTTTTGATGCAGAATAATGTACTATTGCCCCATGTTCGCCAAATCCTGCTATTGTATCAAAGCTTGGTCCCTTATAATTTTCGCCCTTGCTTCGTATCTCTTCCAGCTTATCAATTATGCTAAGCTCTGTCATTGCTACTTTTCCCATATTCTTTTTAATCCAATATATAAATTTAGTTACAGCCACACCATCCTTTATATGAGCCAATTTCATATTTTTTATTTCTGTATCATTCTTAACAGCTTTCCAAAGAATTGTAGGATTAACCATATCAATTATCTCTACACCTTCATTAAAACTCTCTGTTATAGCTTGATTAACAATACTTTTATCAAGCATAACCCTGCTGCCTGCTCTAATACTTTGCATATATGGATAATATATATCATCATATGGCATCAATATAACACCCACATCTTCAAGTGCTTTGCGTACTTCACTTCCAAAGGCTTCACAATCAGCAAAAAGCCAAATCTTATCACTACTTATTACAAGGTATGACAATACTACAAAATTACAGTGTATATCATTTCCTCGTATATTTAGAAGCCATGCAATGTCATCTAATGATGTAATCACATGATAATCTGCTCCATTTTCAACCATATAATTTCTAAGCCTCTGAATTTTTGACTCTCTTGTTTCTCCGCAATAACAGGTATCCAGAATCATTACAGACTTTGATTTGAGTGCAGGTCTGTCCTCCCAAATATCATCTACCAAATCTAACCCAAAATCAATTTCTGCACCTTTAGCTTCAAGGCTTTCTTTCATATCTTCAGCCCATGCAGTTGATACTACCATACCATCACAACCAAGTACGTCCCATTCCCCCATTCTATCTACAATATAATCTTTAATTTTTGGAACACCTTCAAGCCCTGATTTATATAAAGTAATACTACTTCCCTTAAGCTGCTGCTCAGCCTGAATATAATATCTTCCATCTGTCCAAAGTCCTGCTTCCTCCATGCTGACAACAATAGCACCTGCTGAACCATTAAAACCTGAAATAAATTCTCTACATTTAAAATAATCACTTACATATTCAGAAAAGTGAGCATCACTTGTTGGAATATAATATATATCTACTTTATTACTTTTCATGCGCTCACGTAAAGCTTCAATCTTTTCATCTACAGTCATTGTTCAATAAATCCTTTCTATAAATTAATGCATTTCCATAATTAACATCTTTCCTAACAAAGAATATTAATCCTTAATGTCACGCCTTTTACATTCAAACGCTATTCACTCAATAAGTTGCTTAATTGTGCAAATTGTGAAAGGTCAAGTGCCTCACCTCTTATAAGTGGCGGCAGTCCCATCTTTTCAATTGCTATAGCTGCCTGCTCCTTACTAACTCCAAGTACATTGTCATTACCAATACCATTTTGAAGCGTTTTTCTGCGTTGATTAAATGATGCACGAATAAGTCTGAACATAAATTTTTCATCTTGAACATCCACAGGAGGTTTTTCATAACATGTAAGCTTAACAACCGCAGAACCAACCTTTGGTCTTGGCATAAAACAATTAGCAGGAACATTTGCAACTATCTTTGCATCAGCATAATATCGTACAGCAAGCGATAATGCACCGTAATCCTTAGTTCCAGGACCTGCCTGAATTCTGTCTGCAACTTCCTTTTGAACCATAACTGTTACATTTTCAAGTGGTACATGGCTTTCAAACAGCCTCATTATAATAGGAGTAGTGATATAATATGGAAGATTTGCAACAACTTTTACTCGCTTTTTACCTGTTCTGCTACTTGCAATCTCTGCTAAATCAAGTTTTAGGATATCCTGATTAACAACTGTCACATTATTATATTCTGAAAGTGTTTCATTTAAAATCGGAATAAGGCTGCTATCAATTTCTACAGCCATAACTTCTCCCGCACTTTCGCACAAATATTGAGTCATTGTACCTATTCCTGGCCCAATTTCAATTACAAAATCATCTGTTGTAATATCTGCCGCACTTATTATCTTTTCAAGTACATGTGTATCTATAAGAAAATTTTGTCCAAACTTTTTCTGCATTCTTACATTATGCTTTTTTAAAATTTCTATTGTATTTTGTGGTATACCAAGCGTTGCCATATCTACTCCTTATATAATATATTTATTGTTACTATTTACGACTGCCCAGTTCATAGTAACAAATAGTACTTGAATGTACACATTTTGCAAAAAAACATGCAAAATGACTAATTTCTTTCAACACTAAGTATAACACTATTTCTTTTAAAGTAAAATATTAAATGCAATTTATATATATAAAAAAAGTATTATAT
>CAMWXG010000162.1 GCA_947178155.1 uncultured Lachnoclostridium sp. | reverse complement strand
ACTGTAGGCGAAGGACTTGCCTTTGGTGTCTGCGTTGGTCTGACTGTAGGTGAAGGTGTTGTCACTGGCCTTTGTGTTGGCGTCGCTGTAGGTATAGCAGACGGAGTTGGTGCCAATGTCGCCTTTGGAGTTTGTGTTGGTTTAACTGTAGGCGAAGGGGTTGCTAAAGGTACAGTAGATACAGTTGGCGCTAGTGTCACTTCTGGAGTTTTGGTTGGCTCTGCTGTAGGTGAGGGAGCCTGTGTTGCTACTGACTTTACAGTAATATCAGTACGAGTAAGTTCATTATCCCCAGATTTAACAGTAATGGTCGCTGTTCCAGCACCCAGACCTGTCACAACACCACTATCTGTCACCAATGCAACAGAATCATCAGAAGTAATATATGTAACTGGTTCAATTACCCATAAGTTATGTGTCTTAGAACCATTTTTTAAATTAGCTTTTACTGTCAGCTCTGTTGTGCTGCCTATATCAATAGAGCTTTTTCCGTCTAAAATATATCCTGCAATATAAGAATTTTTAACCTCTATTTTTTGCATTACATTTGTCTGTGCTTCTTGCATACTTTGGTCAAGTTCTTTAGAACCGTAACAAAATTCGCCTGCCAATGTATTCGGATATTCTGCTTCTTCTGTATAAAAATCTCCCAGCCCTACATAAGCATATCTTGGATTAATCATGCTGGTATAATGTCCGGTTACTGTTCCTGAAGTCTGGTTCACCCAGTCATTTTTTTCTCCATACCATTGATTAATACCACTGACCATACTGTTTCCCCAATTATATGCTAAATCCTCTGCATAAGAGCTTACTCCGTTATATTCAACTGAAAATGTATCTTTTCCATTAAGGCGGTCATGACCAGATGATAAAAATCCTTGTGCCAGACCACCTTCCATAGCACGTATTTTTGCAATACTCTCAAGGTCTGCAGACCACTTAAGAGGAACATAATCTTCTGCTTTAAGCATAACAGAAGGATTTTCTGGATTTGGCACGTTTTCAGCATCACAGGCTTCCTTGCGGATTTCATTAATTCTATCTAATGCATCCTGTGCCTGACTGTAATAAGAGCCATACACACCTAACATGGTGCACCCATCTGAAGCAGATTCTACATCTGTTTCAAGTACCGTCATGGTGCTTGTCTGTGTTGTGCTTTCTGCTTTTGCAATTATATGATTGTTGCCTGCACCAAATGGTATTCCTGTAAATAGTGCAACTGATAGCGATACACTAAGTATTCCAGAAATAACTTTTTTCGTTGATTTCATTTATTTTCTCTCCTTTTTAATATTTATTTCCCATATGCAAAATATGTTTATATAAAATTGATATGGATTTTTAGATTATTAAAATTACAGCCACATCATTTACATTAGTACCTGTAGCTCCTGTCTTTATAAGACCACCTATTCTATCAAGTGCATTATAAGAATCATTATTTTTTAAAATATCATGTATACTATAACCACATGAGGCAAGTTTTGTTGCTGTTTCACCATCACAATATCCACCTGCCGCATCTGTAGGGCCATCTGTCCCATCACTTCCTATGCTAAATATAGCTATATTGGGAAGCCCTGCAATCTGTTGTGCCGCAGAAAGAGCAATTTCCTGATTTCTGCCGCCTTTTCCACTGCCGGTAATATGCACTACAGTCTCACCTCCTGCTATAAATGCAAGTGGTTTACTGCTTTTACTATATGTCTTTGCAATAGCTCCAAGAAATGTACCTGCCTCTCTTGCCTCGCAGGACATACAATCCGTAAGAAGTTTTGTCTCATAACCCCTTTTTTCACATTCCATTTTTACCGTTTTACAAAGCATTGACACATTACCAATAATATGGCTGTGAACATTATCAAGCTGTTTTGGTGTTTCTTTTTTTAGTAAATCCAATACTGCTTCTGACATAGAAAGATTGTACTTATATACTATGGCGGCTGCATCATCTGATGTAGAGGAATCAGGATATGCAGGTCCTGATGCTATTGCATCCATACAATCACCTAATACATCACTTAAAATAATACTATAAACTTTTGCAGGGCTGCAAAGTTTTGCAAACTTGCCGCCTTTTACTGCTGACAAGCGCTTTCGTATTGTATTTATTTCTACGATATCCGCACCACATGCTAATAATTGATTTGTAATATCTGAAAGTTCCTCTCCTGAAACCAAAGGCTGCTCAAAAAGAGCTGAACCTCCTCCTGAAATGCAGAACAGCACCATATCTTCTTTCTTACACTGCTTAACCAATTCTATTGCTTGTTGAGTTGCTTTAAATGAATTGTTATCAGGAATTGGATGTCCTGCTTCATAGCATTTAATTTGCGAAATGTCTCCCTTACAGTGTCCGTACTTTGTAATAACTATTCCTTCTGTAAGTTTTTCGCCAAGTTCACAGCTTGCAGCATATGCCATTTGCCAGCCTGCTTTTCCAATTGATACTAAATAAAGCTTTCCGACAGGCAATTTTATATTTTTTACAGCATCTCTTACAGCTTTATCAGGCAATATTGATTTAAGTGTTTCATTAATAATATAATTTGCATCTTCACGCAGTATTTTCATATTTATTCAGCTTCTCTCACTATTATAATAATCTATTTTACCTGTATATAGATATTATATACAAAATAAGCAAATGTGCAGGATAAAAGGCATAAAAGAAATATTTAGGGAGACGTACTTCATTCTTACTGCTGTCATACCCCATTATAAAAGGAATACAAAGTATTGCAAAAGCTTCAATCATACCCTGCATAATAAGCAGTATACACAGCCACAAAATCTTTGCAGTACGATTATTTTTATATAAATACAGTACTACTATAATAAGTACACCATAAATACTGTAATCTGTGTTTAAAATAAGCGCAGCACCACAGCAGACGAGTATAATTAATATTCTAATTATTGTATGAGCAATATTTATACCTGTAAATTTTTCAAGTCCATACATTGCAATAAAACCAATAAGAAGAGTCCACATAACATTTTGATTATATATATCAAAGAATTTCCCGGTTATTGCTAAATCAAATGGTATCTCAGAAATCACAGCAAAGATGGCAAGTCTTATTATGTAATCACGTTTGCTGCGTGTATATGTAAAGCCCTCAACAAGCATAAAACAAAATAACGGAAAAGCAATCCTTCCAATAAGCCTTAAAATCAAATAAATTTGAGGATATGTTTTCTGTGAAATAAGAACATACCCTATATGGTCACATAGCATAGTAAGCATAGCAGAAATTTTAAGAAATTCCCGACCATACTTTTTATCCCATATCGTTGTCATTTGGTTCATATAATACTCCATAGTTGTTACAATTGCAAACAAAAAATAAAAAGCTTGCAAACCATAGGTCACAAGCATTTTGGGTTGGGCTGTTTATTACAAACAGTAGCAGTCTGTAGGGGAATCGAACCCCTGTTTTCGCCGTGAGAGGGCGACGTCTTAGCCGCTTGACCAACAGACCATATTATATTTTAATCAGCACACTATCTTCATTGCGCTGACAAAATATACTATACACTACTTTGAAATAAAATGCAAGTACTTTTTTTACTTTTTTTGCACTTTTTTTACACTTTTTTGTTACAATTAAACTTTAAGAAATATAATTGTGTTTCTTAAGGAAAATAGCCTACCATTATATATAAATGTCATTTTTTAACAATTTTAAAATTTCTTCATACTCCGGCATAACTCTTAATGCTCCTTTCCTTGTTGTAATTATTGAGGCTCCTGCATTTGCAAAATTTAACATTTCTTTTAATTCTTTAGATGAATAAGCTTTCAATCCCTTTTTCAGTATATGGTGCAGAATGCATGCACAAAATGTATCACCTGCACCAGTTGTTTCTATTGTAGTTCTTTGAATGAATGCTTCCGCATTTGCATTTTCTTCGCCTGCAAATGCCATACTTCCAGCTTTTCCCAAAGAAACAAAAATCAATGGGATGTTATAATCATTCTGTAAAAGAATGGCTGCTTTATCATAATCATTCTCGCCTGTCAGCCAGACAATTTCATTATCTGATATTTTCAAAATATCACACTGTGATAAACCATATAAAACCTGTTCTTTTGCTTTTTCTAAACTATCCCACAATGGTTCACGCAAATTAGGATCAAAAGAAATCACAGCACCAGATTCTTTCGCTATATTAACAGCCTTTTTTGTGGCTCTCCTACACTTTTCATCTGTCATCGATAATGTTCCAAAATGAAAGATTTTACATGATTGAAGTAAATCTTTGCATGATTCTATGTCATTTTCCGTAAGCATCATATCAGCGCCAGGTTTTCGATAAAAAGAAAAACTACGCTCTCCGTCTGATGCCGTATGAACAAATGCCAATGTCGTATTAACATTAGAGTCTTTAAATAAGCCTTCTGTACTGATTCCAGTCTCAAACAGTGCTTTTTCAAGCTGAAGGCCAAACATATCATTACCAACTTTACCAATAAAAGCAACTTTATGTGATAATTTTTTTAACATCGCAAGCACATTACATGGCGCACCTCCCGGATTCGCTTCAAGAATAGGATTTCCTTGAGAACTTACCCCATTTTCTGTAAAATCAATTAATAACTCACCAAGTGCTACCACATCATATATTTTTTCCATATCTCAAACCTCATCTTTCAAGATTATATTCTGCCAATGAACAAAAAGTTTTTTGTTCATGAGTCTGCATCAGTTACGGCCACAAAGTGATTAATTTCTTTTTGTAGCCAGAAAAAGCAATATGCTGGAACTTTTATTTCTTTTGTATAAATTTGTTGTCCAGTAATCAAATCAGTATACATTTCATCATGGTTATCAAGCCATATAGTTTTATCTTGTTCACTAAAGTTAAAGATGCCTAATATTTGTTCATTATCATAATATCGTCCAATTGCAAGAACAGCTTTATTGTGCGTTTCCAATGTCCATGTATCTGCATAGGAAACAAATGCTTTATGGTGCTTACGTAGTTTTTCCAACTTCGACAGCCCTTGATAAATCCTGCCTTCTACACTATTTTTGTCATTTACATGCATGGCATTTTCCCAATTCATTACCCCTCGGTGAAGATACCTGGAATCTCCTGCTTTATACGGATTTTTCTTATATGAATAATCATTTACCTGGCCAATTTCATCACCGCTGTACAATATAGGAATACCTGACTGCATAAACATATACGCATGTAATGTTATAACCAGATTAACAGCTTTTATCATAGCTGCTTCATCTTTTTCAAATCCTGCCTTTTCAACTCCGCAAAGAGATGCTGTAGTCCCACAAAATCTGGCATCACCTGTCACGGGATCATAATTATAAAGCTCTCCCCTGCTATTGCTCTCCCCTGCACATCCTAAAAAATAATCATTTAGGTATTTCTTATGAGAAACTTCATTCATACCATCTTGTGCTAATGTAGAATAATCCAGCCCCCAGCCAATATCATCATGGCATCTAAGATAATTTAAGAATACATATTCTTTTGGCAGACTATTTACCATATCCAATTGCTTTTTTAACAGACGTACATCTCTAGTTGCTACTGTATGCCATGTTGTTGCCATTGTTGTCACATTATAAAGCATATGGCATTCTGGTTTTTCTATAGTTCCAAAATATGGAACCACCTTTTCAGGTTCCATAACAACTTCACCCAAAAGCAATACACCTGGACACACAATTTCGCTAATTATACGCATCATCCGCACAATTGTATGAACTTTCTGCAAATTCCGACATTTTGTTCCAAGCTCCTTCCATATATATGGAACTGCATCAATACGAATAATATCAATGCCACGGTTTGCCAGATATAAAAAATTATACATCATTTCATTAAATACACGAGGATTTTTATAATTTAGATCCCATTGATATGAATAAAAGGTAGTCATAACATAATGGTTTAATTCCGGCAGAAAGGTAAAATTTCCTGGAGCAGTTTCTGGAAACACCTGCGGAAC
>CAMWXG010000161.1 GCA_947178155.1 uncultured Lachnoclostridium sp. | reverse complement strand
TCAGCGCTGAAAGCGCTGCTTGTTACTATGAGCGGCGTAGCCATGAATAGTAACAATATATCTGTTAAATTTGGAGAAAATTATTGACAAACACTCTTCTTTTATTTACAATTTTTATATTTCTAATAGTAACATTACTTTTAGATAAAAGGAGGCAATTAATGGACAATATTATACTTGGTCTTTTACTCTTACACAGCAGAACAATTTATCAACTATGAGAAAGAATAAGTCAAGGATTAAACCTAATGTATAGTAGCAGTATGGGCAGTATACAAGCAGCAGTAAAAAAGTTGCTAAATTATGAGTACATCAGCTATGAAGAAGCTGTAGAGAATGGAAAGTACAAAAGAGTCTACTCTATAACCCATAGTGGGAAACTCTATTTTTTTGAATGGATAAACAGCCATTTAGAAATACAAAATATAAGAAATCCTTAATTGACAAAGATATATTTTATGGGATTTTCAGATAAAAAAATCCGTGAAGCAAATATTGAAGAATATCTGTCACATTTAACTAAACAGTATAATACATTAAAAATTATTTGCGAAGAAGCAGATAGTATCAATGTCCCAGAAGAACAGAAAGATATATTTCCTTACCAGCTTGCTACAGACGAGATTTTATGAAGTTTAACATCGAGTGGTATAAAAATCTTCTGAATGAAATAAGGAGTGAGAAAATATGAAGCAGTTCAAAATAGATAATTCACCTATTATATATTATGTTAGCGGAAGGGAACGTGATGAATGGGTGCTTTTTCTTCATGCCGCTTTTGTCGATTATAAAATGTTCAGAACACAGATGGAATATTTTAGTAACAAATATAATGTGCTGGCAGTTGACATCATAGGTCATGGAAAGTCAATGAATACAAAAAAGGATGACAGCATAGATAAAATGTCGGCATGGATATATGATATTATGAAAGCAGAAAAGATTGGAAAAATACATATTGTGGGAGTTTCATTAGGTATTGCCGACATTGACAGTCAGGCATAGGAACGCTTTGAAAGGTTCATAGAGAACATGGAGCAGATACAGAGAAAGGAATAGCTAAAGGTTGAAAACACCTTAGAATTGATAGGAAGAATGAATAATATAAGGGCTTGTGCGATAGAGATTACAGAAGATAAGATAGTATATGCATAACTGATAATGCAGTAGGATATAAAATTCTATTGCTTATATTTTGGAAGTTTTGTAGAGCTTATGTACCATATTTATGGAAAATCAAAGCCAAAAAGCGGTCTGTTTGTAAGTATTTTCAATATATTGACATTGGTAAATCTGAATGTTATAATAGCTAATATAATTAGCTATAACAAAAAAAGGAGTAGCCAATATGAAAGCAGGTTTAAGCAAAACAACGATTATTGAAATGGCGGCTAATATAGCGGACGAGAGAGGTATTGCTAATGTAACTCTAAAAGTGTTAGCGGCAGAATTGGGAGTAAAATCCCCATCATTATATAAACATTTTAACGGTGGGCTTGATGAACTAAACAAAGAGCTTATGTTGTATGGCTGGCATTCTTTAGAAAGCAAAATCATAACAGCTGCCATAGGTAAGGCGAAGGATGATGCAATAATGGCTGTATGTTATGCTTATCGTAATTTTGCTGCCGAGCATAAGGGATTGTTTGAAGTTATGCAATGGTACAATATGTATCAGTCAGAGGAACATTTAAAAGCGACACAAGGCATGGTGTCTGTTTTTTTTCAAGTCCTTGATGCCTATGATTTGAATGAGGGGCAAAAAGTGCATATTGTGCGTATGTTTCGGGGATTTCTGCAAGGTTTTTCGTCCATTGAAAGCCACGGTGGATATGGAAACCCTCTATCCGTAAATGATAGCTTTGATTTTGCACTGAAAACAATACTTAATGGTATTCATGATTTACAAGGAGAGATGGAAAGATGAAACATCTTTTGAAAAAAGTTAGCCCATTTAATAACAATACAGAGATGCCTGTATCACTATTCATAATCAAGAAAATACTTGCCTTTTGCAACTGTGTTGGTTTTTGTTATAAGCAGAAAGAGTGTAAAAGAGAAATGATAAATTCTGAATGGATACGCTGCTCTATATGAGGCGGTAAAGCATGCAATAAAATTAGGGAAGACAGGATGTTAGTCAACTATCCATTGTTTTGACAAAATGCAAGCAGGAAAGTTTGATTGCAGCATATAAGGATTATTAAGGAATCAATTTTTAAGTTGCAGAAATGATTGAAAGGTAAAGAGGTTAGGAGAAATATAAAATGGAGAAAAATATTCTTGAGTTTGAATGTATAGGAATAAAAGACGGAGGGAAATTTCCGGTAGAGAACACTGGACGGGGGAAGGATATTTCACCGGAATTTATTATAAAAAACTTATCTCCATATGCCAAAACTTTTATTATTACCCTTGAAGATTTGAGTCATCCGATTACAAGATTTACACATTGGGTTATTTGGGATATTCCTGCAACAGATAGAATTGCGAAGGCTATCCCATCAGGGAAAACAGTATCTTCACCAGAGGGTGCGGTACAGGGAATCGGATATGGATTTCACCGCTATGCAGGGCCAAAGCCGCCGAAAGGCAAATCACACAGATATTGTTTTACGATTTATGTATTGGATTGCAAAATTAGTCTGAAATCATCTTCTACCAAGAGAAAAGTTCTAAGTAAGGCAAATAGCCATATTATTCAACAAGGAGAAGTTTGTGGGTATTTTGAATAAAAAATTGTCATTAAATAAAGTCATCAGATAGCCAGATGCAGAGCTGATGAATAGGGGCAGTCAGGTGATACATATAGGTGTTGTTTCGTTGTTTTTCAATCTAGATTTATATTAATATGTCAAAATTCATCGATTATTACTCTACTTTTGGGTATAATATAAAAGATGTTTTAACTTGGATTAAATATTTATTTTAATTTACACTATATTATGACAATGATAAGAATAAGAGATTTGATAAACATGAGAGAAGGGGAGGAATAGTTAAATGAATCAAACTGTTGATAGTATATTGTGTAGTATAGTAGCATCTGTTATCTGTGATATTGGAAAATATGGATTGGGACTGTTGAAATATGAGAAAGCAAACTTAAAAAAAAGAGATGTAGAAAAGTATTAAGAATGTCGTCTCACAGAAAAATGCTCTGTGGCGGTGTTCACATAGATAGCGAGCATCAGATTGTGTCAGTCATAGCGGAAAATGCTTTGCATTTCCCGCTATGACTACGGTGCTTCTCTAATGTCCATGCATACCCACAGGACACTTAGCATGGCATTCTCATCGCTATTCGCGCACAATCCAATCCACAGCCTAAAGACGTGTGGACTTACTCTGGGACAGCACCATAAGCACTAACTTAATTACACTTCCATTACAGGAATCCAAATTTCGCTAACATAATCACAGGAGGTATTATCTCCAGGCAAATAATTTTCAATATCATAATCAGGTATCAATTCATAATTTGCTCCAGGAAGCCACTCACAATAAATATCTTTCCATGTCTTTTGAATCGCATCTGGTGTTGGTCCTACACATTTAAAGATAGCCCATGTATAAGCCGGAACATTGATAATCTGAAAACCTTCTGGTATTTCTTTTACATCATCAGCATCACATCCTATTCCATACATAAATTCCCCAGCACCATCTTTTTCTTGTGCACAAATACCTAAATATCCTGGTGCCTTTTTGTATATTTCATTTTGATAATACTCTTCCCAAAATGTAGGAATCCCTTTTTCGCTACTTTCATCTGTAAACATTTTAGCATATACAAGCAGTCTGAACTCTTCTTTCTTCTCAATGCGATAATCCATTATAGTACCACCTTCCACTGATATTTTAATAACAAGCTTATTAAAGGATTTCAGTTCATTTCCTTTTTTGACCTGACTTGGAGTAATCCCATGAAATCTGGTAAATGCTTTCGTAAAGCTTTCTGATGAATTATAAGCATATTTAAATGCAATATCAATAACTTTTGCATTTGGCCTTGTTAACTCTTCTCCTGCTAAAGACAATCTTCTTTTTCTAATATATTCGCCCATAGTCATACCTGTTAAAAGGTTAAACATTCTTTGGAAATGAAACGATGAAATATGTACATATTTGGAAACATCTTCACAATGTATATTTTCTGTCAAATGCTTTTCTATATATTCTATTGCCTTATTAATTGATTGTACCCATTCCATACACTGTCTCCTTCTATCAAATATTTTATTGTATTATCAGTAAAAAATCCTGACATTTTGTGCTCACTTATGTCTATTTTATTACTTTAAACAATGAACGCTTATTACAATGACAAATTCTGGATATATCTTATCTTTAGTGCTCTGCCAGTATCTTAAATAGTTGTTCCTTGTATTAGTTAGTTAATCTCATAAGTTCAATATTTATTTTTTCTGATTCTGAAACTGAAATGTATTCTGACCTTGTCATCCACCCTTTCAAAATTGACTGATAATATTATATATGTCCAACTAAATATTAGCAAGCAGCTTTATCAGGTGTTTTGCTATTCGGGTGTTTATTTAAATTTTCATTTAGTATCTCAGATATTGAAGAAGTAATCCACAAGCGTATCAGTACTGAATAAAATACAAAAAAATAAAGTTTTTTCAAAGAAACATGATATAATAAATACTGTGAAATATTGTATGTGGATAGTAAAAATGGAAAATGCTTTTAAATAATTGGAAACGAATGTGACGTGGTTTTGCCAGTGCTTATAACATAAGCCTGATTTAATGGAGATAGGAATTATTGAAATGCATGTGTAAGTATAAATTTGACCATAACCGTTAAAAAATTACACTATAAGTAGAATAACACATTTATCCTCATAATCTGCACTCTCCCACTTTGCGCTATATTTGCCCTCAATTTAGTAAAAAGCAATTTTCAAACACGCTCTAAGGTGATGTGTGGCTGTCCGCACCGATGGTTCAAATCCATCTATAAAGGCTAATAAAGCTCAGAAGGTAACTACAGTTATTTGCTGAGCTTTATTTATTTGTCATTCTAAAAATACTATATATCTAATTTTTTCCAAAATATACTTAAATTTTCTAATTCAATTTCATCTGTAAACTTTTTAAAAAGCATACAGACTTGATTTGTAGAAAGTATCTGTGATTTAGGAACTCTAATATTAAAATTATTAATTTGCACAAGTGTATCTGCATCTAAACTCTCTTTTTTCAAATCTGCTCGAATATGCTGATATGATACAGCATCTATATACTTGCGAACTTCAACAATAAATGTATCTTTATATCCTCCAGCTTGAATATAATTTCCATAACGATCAGTCAAACAAACACTGCTGCGGTCAATTGTTTTCATTTGAATAAGAATTTTGTGCACTTCTTGGTAATTATATACAAAATGATTACCATATTTTATCCATTTAGCTTCAAGAAGCATTGGCCATTTATCTGTAGGAAGTGTAATTGGAAATGTGCGATCAAAGAACTGGCTAACATCCCAAAAACCTAAATTGTCAATCTTTGCCTGTCGCTTTACAATGCCATGTGCTTCTTTAATAGCTGAGTATCCAAAACACATATAAATAAAATTTTCGTGTATTTCATAATCACAAGCATATTCCAACTTATTTTCGGGACAATGCTCTATTGATGGAAAAACTTTTTTTATGTTTTCTAAAAATGTGTTAAATATAACTGGCGGCTTGTCCAAAATCACATCATCTTCCATATGCGTGCATAACCATTTATCTAATTGCCCAAATTCATAAGGAACTTTTGAATGATTAAATACCACTAAATCATAACTCATATATATATCCTCCAAAATTTATCTTATATTATTAATTACTATCTCTCTAACTTAAGACTTTTTCACATCATATTGCATCTCTAAATTAATACAAATCCTACAAATTCTTCTGCCGCAACCTCACTCCAATTTTTATAAACAATAATCAATAAAACAGATTATTACCAAGCATAACAAGGATGTGTGATATTTTGTATCTGTT
>CAMWXG010000160.1 GCA_947178155.1 uncultured Lachnoclostridium sp. | reverse complement strand
GTTATATGTAACATGTTTACATAACTTCTATATTAATAATATAATGAATCAGATACATCTACAAGCGAAGGTTTTTTTATGGCAGTAAACCAATAGTTGAAATTATCTGCTTTTTAAATGATAAGCCTTGGAATGTTGTTTATTTTGACATAAACTAAAGTTCCTGCCAAAATGCCGCAAAATGGCGATGAAATTATTAATAAATAAAGAAATTGTAAATATTATTTAACTATATTATGAATGAAGTGATTCTAAAACGCTCTTACGAAAGTTCTCAAAATCAAAAATATTCTTTTCAAATGGAATATGTACAAAAATCATCTCTACACCCAAATGATTTTTTGCAATATACTTTAAACCATTCAGATATAATGTATTACAATATGATGTACCTGCATTATGTGAAATTTTTGCTATAATCCCATTTTGCTCGAAAATTTCCTTTAATTTAATATAATCATAATTAGTAGAAATCTGAAACTCACCGTTTCTGGCTGTTGTTTCTATATATACTTTATTTTTTATATTCGGTTTTTGTCCAAAACTAAATATATAATCAAACTCTTCAATTGAAATCATATTTATAAGCTTCTCAGAATCTTTTATTTTATCATTAGGCAAAAAAAGAGTTTTATAATCCTTTGTATCTTTAATCAATGTCTTCGCAGAGGTGCCACAAAAAGCAGTCAATAAAATATTTTTATTTGCAAACATACTTTATATTCCTCTTATCTGTTCAATGATATTCTTAAGTACCTCTACTTCTATCTGTCCAGGTGCACTTGGTTTTCCAATACATCCAAATGAAACTGCTGAACCTGTACTTTCTGCGGCAATACGGCTTATTACTCCAAGCCGTGCCATAGACATTGTAATTACAGGCTTTCCTTCAAGTTTGTCAACTGCCTCAGCAGATGCCTCCATAAGACGCATAACATCTGTTTTATTATTTGGCATAACCGCAAGCTTTGGTATGTCTGCACCGACACTATCCATATACAAAAGTCTTTCTACCATGTTACTAGTATCGGGCGTTTTACTAAAATCATGATATGAACCAACTACTGTAACATATTTTTTAAGTCTACTGATAAATGCTGAAATCTCCTCTTTTCCCAAACGATAAACTTCAACATCTGCCATATCCGCATATCCAAAAGATGCAAGATTTTCTATAAGCTCCATGTAGTTGTCTGGAGAAATCTCCTTACTTCCTCCTTCTGTAAATGTCCTAAATGTAATAAGAAGTGGTTTATCTTTAAGCACTGTCCTAAGCTGCTTTAAAGTTTCTTTAAAAGAATCCATATCAACCAATTTTATGTCAACAAAGTTTTTGCCACTTATATTATTTACAGCATTTAACCCATTATAAAAATCAATGCGCCACTCTGCTATATCAGCACTGCTTTTATATATTTTTTCTGCCATTGAAAGTACATCTGACTGTGTTTCTTCTATTATTGGTGCACAAATTTTAGGTACTCCTTTACCAATATCAATACTTCTTACTTTCATTATAATCTCCATTTCTGCGCTGTGTTTTGCGCATAAAGTAAAAATATTTTGGCAGTGCGCTTCAATCACGTACTGCCAATACTAAAACCTTATTATCAATTTGATTATTCATCATCACTTAAGCTATCTTTTGCTGCCGCCACTATAGCTGATACCACTCCTGCAACTATAACTGTTATAATGACAACTCCAATCACAACACCTGCTATTATTCCTGACATTTGCTCATTAACCCCTTTCACAGTTTATATTTAAATCCATTGCAACATATCAAATAATTTCATATGATATATTTTACATCTTTTGCCACTAAATTTCAATATATAAAAGAAAATGAACACTTTTAATATTACAGTCTGTCTTGTCATACACTGTATTTACAAAAACAGGGACCTTTGGCAAATGCATACAGTCCCTGTCTTTTCTATAATCTAATACTGTTTGAAACTAAATTGAAACAATTAGTTATTAATTATTAATAAGTTTTTCATCTTCATTATTCCAGCTGTAAAGCTTACGAACTTCTTCACCAACCTGCTCTGAAAAATGCTCTGATGCAAGTTTTCTAAGTGCCTTAAAGTGAGCCTGTCCTCCAGCTGGTGACATATCAAGCAAGAAGTCTTTTGCAAATGTACCATCCTGAATATCAGAAAGTATCTTTTTCATTGTCTTCTTTGTTTCTTCTGTAATAATCTTTGGCCCTGTTATATAATCACCATACTCAGCAGTATTTGAAATAGAATATCTCATTCCGGCAAAACCTGACTGATATATAAGATCAACGATAAGCTTCATCTCATGTATACACTCAAAGTAAGCATTTCTAGGATCATATCCTGCTTCGCAGAGTGTTTCAAAACCTGCCTGCATAAGGGCACATACACCACCACAAAGAACTGCCTGCTCACCAAAAAGGTCTGTTTCTGTCTCTGTACGGAAAGTGGTTTCAAGAACACCAGCTCTTGCCCCACCAATACCAAGTGCATATGCAAGTGCTAAATCCTGTGCTTTTCCAGTTGCATCCTGCTGTACAGCAACAAGACAAGGAACTCCCTTACCTGCCTGATACTCTGAACGAACTGTATGCCCAGGACCTTTAGGTGCAATCATTGTAACATCAACATCTTTTGGCGGAATAATCTGATTAAAATGAATTGCAAAGCCATGTGCAAACATTAACATATTTCCTGCTTCAAGATTTGGAGCAATATCTTTATTGTACATTGCAGCCTGCTTCTCATCATTTATAAGAATCATTATTATATCGGCCTGCTTTGCAGCTTCTGCAGCATTATACACTTTAAAGCCCTGCTGTTCTGCTCTTGACCATGATTTAGAACCCTCATAAAGACCAATAATTACATTGCAGCCTGATTCCTTTAAATTTAATGCATGTGCATGTCCCTGACTGCCATAACCAATGATAGCAATTGTTTTGCCATCTAATAAAGATAAGTTACAATCATCCTGATAAAATATTCTAGCTTCTGCCATTTTTCTTTCCTCCTATGAAAAACTTTATTTTTATATATACACAGTATAAACCTATGCATTTAATCCATATCTTCAAGCATCGTATCATCCCCGCGGCTAAGTCCGGTAATGCCTGTACGAACCAATTCCTTTATCTCATAACCATCAATGAGCTTGATAAATGCATCAAGCTTATTCTGATTACCTGTAAGCTCAATCATCATCGTATCAATACCTACATCAACTATCTTAGCCCTGAATATATCTGTAACCGCAACTACAGCCGGCCTGTCCTTTGCACTTACGCCTACTGTAATAAGAACAAGTTCACGACACACTGAATGAGTATCTTTAAGCTCTTTCACATACCTCACATCTTCAAGCTTTGCCAGCTGTTTTTCAATCTGTTCAAGTATGTTGTCATCACCTCTTACTACAACAGTCATTCTTGAAAACTCATTATTTTCAGTTTCTCCTACAGTCAGGCTGTCAATATTATAGCCGCGCCTGCTGAAAAGTCCTGCAACACGACTTAGCACACCTGGTGTATTATCGACTAAAATTGATAAAACTTTCTTTCTCATATTAATCCCCAATCTTGTTACTGTAGCAAAATGAACAGTAACCCAATATTACCTAAAATAATTATAAGCATATACAATGGCGTCTGCACTACTGTATAATGTTAAATACAGACGCCATATATGATTGTAACAATATGACACTTATTTGTCAAGGAATGTCAAAGCTATTTGATACAGATGGCAGAATTGCATTTGTCTGCTTCTTTGCATTGGCAGTTGCCCCTTTTAATCTAACATATACTTTAGAGCCTGATACAGCCTTTTTGCCGGTAAGTGTAATTGTTGTAGGTTTATTTACTGTAATCCATGCCGCCCTATTTTCATTAATACTTGCAGATTTACTAATCAGTATATACTGATATACATTTTCTGCTGATGCATCTTTAAACCTTAAAGTATGATATGTATTCTTAACTCCGCCGACTGTCTTTATCTCTGAACTGTATCTTACATTATTTGTTTCAAGCTGACCTATTGATGGCGCTGATCTTTGTCCTGCAAATACCAGAGTTGTCGGCTTTGAATAACCATTTGTACTTGTTGCTTTCTTTCTTATTTCAACTGATACATCAGAGCCTGACATGCTTACTGTTGCCTTAACAGTAGAATTTACAGCCGGAAAATCCCACACGCTCATACTCTTTGTACAGTCAGTCCATTTCTTTGCAACTGTATCATAATATTCCATTGCTGCTGATGTATTTACAGTCATTGTGACAGGATTTATCCTTACAGATGGTGCTGCTGACCTTTTTGGTACAACAAGTGAATACTCATTTGAAGGACGTATTCCTGAATTTGAAGCACCAGAACCATTTGTTGGTGCAGTTCTGACTATTATTCTGCCTCCTTTAGTCCTCATATCTTCAAATGTGGTAGATATAAACTCTCCTGCTGATCCTGCTGACACAGTATTCCATACATAACAGTCTTTCTTTCTCCACTGTAACTGTGAAGCACTTGTTCCTGTCAGTGTAACTTTAGGTGCATCACCTGTACTTGTTCTGTCAAATGCCGCGCGCACACCCAATACTTTTTTAGGTATTGTCATAGTTGTATAATAGCTTTCTGACATTGAAGAATCTCCCTTAAAATAAAGGGTATAATCCTGATTCTCATTCATCCAGCCAATATCCATAAGCACACAGTCATTTATATCACTCTTATCTCCTGCAAAATGCCAATTTGTTTTATCTGTTGAATAAAATGCCATACCATTGCCATTAAGCTGAAGCCTTATTTGCTTAGTATCATAATTAGTATCAAGAACCGTAACTGGGGCAGGCTCTGTAAGTGCAGAAGATGTTGCCGGAGCTGTTTTTAAAGCAGTATTTATAGAAGTCTTTACTCCCTTTTTTACAGTTCTTGTTCCTGTACCAGAATATGAAATATTTTCTACAGTAACAGCTGCTCCTGCTGACCTTTGTGCCTTTACCTTAATATAGGCTGATTCTGATAACTGTGATACATTGGAAGATGCATCTGTTCTAAATTCAACTATCTGGTCTGTAGGTGTGGGATTTCCAGAAGTAATAAATGCATTTGGAGCAAGCGTATTAACGCTTACATTCTGATCTGCAGTATTTGCAAAAGACCATGTATCACTTCCAACTACTTTATATTTTACCTGTTTAGGGACTGTCACAGTGTTATCTGCGTTAACTGTTATTGCAGGCATAGGAGCAAGCTTAGGCAAAACTATAGATACTTCCCTGCCTGGTCTTGTGCCTGGATCTGATTCAGATTTCCCTGCTTCAGGTGCAACCCTGAAATATATAGTTGTCGCATTGTCAGTATTAAGATAATATGTAAGATTTTCTATAAGTTCTTTGTCGTCCTCAGGATTAGCAGTAGTCGTATTCCACTGTGTATATCCCTTTACACGCCATTGTACATCGCCAGTGTATCCTACAGGTAAGCCACTATATGTAATATTACCTGTATTTGCATCATATGCAACTCTAAATCTGGTATCGCATTTTGGTATCTTTAATTTTATCGGCTTTGCTGATACATCACCTTTTATAGATAAATCATAAGTTCTCATATTTGAAATCCATGATATATCTATAAGTTTAGTATTATTTACTGTAGTTGCTGTTATCTGCTCCCATTTTTTCTGATTTCCATCTGAAATATAATATTTTGTGTCATCACTTCCGCGCAGAACCACTGCTAAATTATCATAATCAACTGATATAACATTTAAAGCCGCTGCCGGGTCTGCTGTTTCTGCTGATTTTACAACATTTACGCCTGCTGCACAAAGTGCTGCTGCAATCGAAGCTGATAATATATACTTTCCATACTTTTTCATAGAGCACCTCCATCTTAATATTTTATGCTGTCATACCGTTACTGTTTACATTAAAGCTTCCGGATAAAAAATTTCTTCCATTTAATTTTAATACCCGATAAAAAATTGTTCCTTCTGAATACATAATCTGTTTAAGAT
>CAMWXG010000159.1 GCA_947178155.1 uncultured Lachnoclostridium sp. | reverse complement strand
TCAATCTCCTCTTCAATACAGAAAAAATTATAAAACAGATATATAATGCAACTTGTTTTTAAGATACCACAATTCCATGTTTTTTATAAAAATACTGTCGCACATAACAATAAAATTTTCATTATTAGTGCGACAGCTTTAAAAAACTTTTATTTTCTAAGAACAGTTCTAAATTAAATTATAATTTATTAATTGTTTTTCGTTCCCAGAGCTTTAATTTCTTCATTTGATAATATTCCGCTATATAACTTTACATTATCTATATATCCTGTAAATTTATTGCTGGTATTTTTTATTTGACATCCAATATTTAACATCCCTGAATTTTTATAATTTAAATATTTCAGAAATGCTGAATTATCTGCTGTTTTTCGTGCTGATAATACTCCATTTGTATAAATAGACACACTTGTATTATCAAAAACATATGTAAGGTTATTCCATTTATTCCTGCCACCATTTTTAAGATAATCTTTATCATTGTTAACTGTATTTCCCTCTATCCACACAGAGTTACCATCATTGTTAACATGAGGATATAATAAAATTTTTGCTCCATTTGCGTCATCTTTTTCTACTTTATAAGCGGTAGATGCCTGCACATATACACATCCATCACCTACGATTCCAGCATCTTTTATAATATCAGATTCAAAAAAACCAAAGCCAAATATACCATTACTGTCATTAGATTGATTTGTAGGTCTTACATCAATTGATATTGTAAAACCTTTTGAAAAATCACCTTCAATGCCACCATTCGCTGTAATATATGCAGTACCTGTTTTTCGACCATCACTATCTGCATCTAATGCCAGAACAGTATTTTTAGGGTCATCAGGGTTTTCAACAAATTTTGCATTTACAACAGTAAATTCAATTCCATTCTCTATGTATTTATTTCCGCTTACTATACCATCAAAATCAAATTCTGCAACCAGCTCTGTTACATAATCTGAATCTTCATCATCCTTTGCAGCCACAGACTCCAAATACAACTCTGAAGCAGTAAGTGTTCCATCACTTGTACATACAAAACGAAGCGTATAATCTCCTTTTGGAACATATGCCGGATTACCTATCAATTTTTGAGTCTGCATTGAATCAGCTCCTTTTTCATCAATTGAACCAATCGTATATGCTATGCCGTCTTCACTAACAAGCTGTACATCAAATGCACCTCTATTAGTGTTTTGTTTATAACAAAGTTCACCCATATAGTAGCCGTCTGTTGCAATATTAATTTTATCTGCCCTAAATTCAAAAGAATTTCCCTGTTTCACATTTGATGCCTGAAAATAAATATTTCCTTGCCAATTTTCCACATTATATGGATTGGTAGAACCTTCAACTGCATATGAATATCCTATAAGATTAAGATTTTCTTTTGAAACAGCAACCTTTTTACCCAAAGCAACATCTGTGTAACCCAGCACAAGTTGAGCAATACTAAAAGTCTGATTAGCTTCAATACGATATATTTGTGTAGTTTTACCATCCTCTGCTGTTACTTTCAGGTAACAATTATTTATTAAGATATCTGTGTCTGTTAATGCATTGGTGTTATTAATGGCATCTTCTTCTGAATAATAAAAGACATAAGTTTGTATACAATTCATTTTTGCAGTTATCTGCTCCATTAATTGCTTTGTTTTTGTACCAATTTTAACGCCAATCGAACATGCCGAACTTTCTGATACATTCACTACAACTCCACCCACCTCAACAAGAATTTCTGTACTTGTATACTCTGGCATTATATATGGTGTACAAAGATTATTGCCATCTTTATCTTGAATATATATTACATAATATTCTTCCGCTGTTACCATAATTTTATTTGAAAAAGAAATACTTATATTATCACTGTTTACTGAGATTTCTTCCTGTGTACTGCGAATTACATTTTCGTTTGGGTCTTTTTTTGTATACACTTTAGCCACAACACATACATCATCGACAGGAATATCCCGTGCTAAAATATTGACTGTTTTAATCGCACCATCCTGAGTTCTATCAACACCTGAAATTATTAAATTTGAATTTTCTATATTAGAAACTGTTAATTTATCAATCGCAGCCTTATCAGAACCACTTACTGTACCAACAATTTTAATAATATCTCCTTTCTTCAAAACAATGCCATTTATCGTCATAGTTCTCTTTGCTCCAGTATCTTGATTACCAATCCAGTCACCTGCCAGTGTGTCATTAACATAAAGTTTATAATTTGCACTTCCACCGATTAAATCCAAATAATCAACATTGATTGTAGCAAAACCATCTTCACCATTATATCTTGCTTTCAATATACCTGTATCACCTGAACGAATTTCACGGTAAAATTCTCCTGAAGCTATACTGTCTTGTTTATGAGCATATCCTTTTCCAATTATATCAGTAAAGTTTCCCATTTCTTCAGCTTCAATTGAATCTGTAAATTCAGGTATTGCATCATCTTCAATTTCAATATTTATATTCTTATTTATAAGAAGATAGTCTGGATTCATCCCGTTATATTGTTTTACATTCTTGAAACTAATACCATCACAATTCTCTATTACAATTCTTGCCAAAGGATTCGTTTTCGAACCCAGTCTTACATTTTCAAAAAGAACATTATTTACATAGTGATTATGACAAGTTGTTTTGTCAAAACCTGATAGTTCAATTGCACCATTATTATATAATTCATCTAATGAATCCCCAGACATATTTGTTCCATCAACAACAATATTTTTAAACGTAAGATTATTAAACAACGGAACATCTAATGCAGCGGCTCCATCTCCATTATAAAATACATTACTCTTTATCAAAAGCTGATTAAAAGTTGAATCTTGTACATAAAGGTTGGTAATACCTCCACCGCGCTGCGCAGTTCCTTTTAACTGAAAGCCATAAAGAGTATTCTTAACTACTACATCGCGTACAGTGACATTGTTAACACCACCAGATATTTCACTGCCTACTGCAAGGCCATGTCCGCCATCACACTCAAGGTCGAAAATCAAGACATTTTCAGTAGGTATTGCCACGTTATTGCCTTCAGGATTTTTTCCTGATTTGATTGCTACACAATCATCACCAGTTGAAATTTTCGAATCAAAAAGTATAAGATTTCTGGACGAATCCGGATCCCATCCATCACCATTAATAATTGTTGATGTAATTTCAACACCATGTGTTGATACTGTGTCACTATAAATCATATGAATTGTCCAGCATGGTGAATCAGAGAAATGAACACCTGTTAAATAAATATTCTTACTTTGAGTAATATTAAGAAGAAAACCGCGTGACCTTAAATATTGATTGGTAGTTCCAACGGACCATCCGTTATCCTTTGCCATATTAATTGATTCATCTTGAAGTTTAACTCCACCACCAGTAATTTTACCATTACCACAGATAGTTAAATTCTCACAAGTAATCTCATAACGATTCTGCCAATTCAAATACCCTACATTTAAAAGACTACGGAGACACATTAATTCCCATCCTTCAAAACGGCTTAAAACACGCTCGCCCATACTATTATCATCCCATATCAAATCAGGATACATGTAATCATTTGGATTGTCAGAGCCTAACAGTTCACCTTCCACCTGTAATGTCATATGACTTTTGAGGTCAAGAGCACCTGTTAAAAATTTTCCTTTGGGAATTAAAACAATGCCATTCTCAGGACAATCATCAATAGCCTGCTGAATTATTTCAGTATTCATTGTAACACCATCACCCACTGCATTATAGGGAGCTTCTGCAATATTAATAATTTGTCCCTGTGAATCTGTACAGGCATATAGTTTATATGTTCCTGACCTTTTCCCATCACTATAAACTGCTTCTACATAAAATTCATATTCTGTATCTGCCTCTAATCCCGTTGCTGTATAATGAGTCTTATTACTTGCCTTTGTAGCAACTTTTTGCCCATTTAAATATACATCATATTCTGTTATATCTGAATAAATTTCTGGCTTATCCCATAGAATCGCAATACTATTTGAAGTTTCTGAAGCTGGTACAACTCTTAAATTTTGAGCTGTTTCCTCTGATTCACTGCCAATCTGTTTATAAGCAACATTGGCAAAAAATGTTTTAACAACAGTTGTACAACCATCTGCTTCAGCCATAACCGTAATCGTCGAATATCCGCTTTTCTGTGCTGTAATTTCAAATTTATTATTTGTAATTTTGGAAACTTTCACATTTTTTGTACTGGAAGAAACACTTAATTCAACAGTCTGACCATTAGTTGCCATTGCATCAATATCAATACTTAACTGACCACCATATTCAATATTAACATCTTCCAAGTCCTTCATTTTAATAAATCCGTTCACAATATCACTTGTTTCCAACCATTCTGCACTTTTTTGACTTTCAAAATACAAGTATCTTGATTCCATTGGTTTTTCTCTGGTTAACATAATCTGCCGCAAACAAATACCTGATTCACGTGCCCAAATAGTAATTGTATTTATGCCTGCATTAAGATGAATCGCTTCTTTATCACAATAAAACCAAGCTGTTCCTACTGCGGCATGCTCTGAATTACTACCGCCACTCATTGCATTTGTTGTATTATACTTGTATTCTCCATTTACACCAACATGAAAACTGTCAGCAGCATCGTTAGGGTTGTTAGAGTGAAAGCTTAAATAATAATCTCCTTCTTTCTCAACATATATTTTATAGGACAGGCTTGGTGCATCTTCTATATCGTCATCTGTTAGCCAATGCCAGTCACTTGTAGCAGGATTACTGCTATCCTTGACTGGTGTCAATTGTATTCCCTGATGCAAAGTATTTGTACTGGAATCTTTATAATTCTCAGTGATATCCCAAGCAAAATTCACATTCTCTATTCCTGTACATTTCAATGTATTGTTATCAGATAATGCATATGATGTATTATTAATTGCATCTGCAGCATTAATAACAATAATTCCGTTCTTTTCACCATATGCTACTATATTCTCATCTTCCTCATAATCATAAAAAATACGCACAACAATCTCCATATTACAATTTTTATACTTTATAATCTTATTAATAGTAAAATTTTTTTCTATTGTTTCTCCATTTGCATAAACAGAATTTAAAAATGAAAAATTCAGCAATATAATAAATATCGTTATATTCTTAACTATTCTTTTTCCTTTTCTTGCAATAATTACAATACTCATTGCCACAACAGCCAAAACAATAAAGCATATAATCGGGCTATTATCATTAGTATTAATAACTTCATCTTGTCCCATATCCGTTTCATCTTGTCCCATATCCGTTTCATCTTGTCTCATATCTGTTTCATCTTGTCCCATATCCGTTTCATCTTGCCCCATATCATCATTATCAGTTATTTCCTCATTGGCCACAGTATCTATATTAATCACTTCTTTTTGGTTTGGCTCTAAACATAAAAATGTTTTTTCTAACACGGACCCTTCCACTGCTTCTAATCCCTTTGGCAGTTCTACTTTATATCTAACATTTTTCACTGCCTCGGGATTGATATTTTCAATAGTAACTGTAACCTTGATTTTATCCCCCTTTGAATATTGTTCCTTGTCTGTAATTATTGTTGCTTTAATTCCATCATTTACATCAGATGAAGCTGCAAAAACAACAGAGCTGCATAGTAAGATAGTCAACATCACAACTGTTATTACTGTAAATTTTTTGAATTTTTGCATAAACTTTTCCTCCTTTTAATACATTATCTTTTCGCAATAATTTGCTGAAACCCTGAAATAATTATAATATTTTAGCAGAATTTTAAACCGCATTATATTCATTACAAAATATATAATTTTTCAAGGTTCTATAATAGGACGCTTAATCCTAGTATCATAATTATACTGCAATATAATATGATTATCTACGCTTTTATTGCTTTATATTGCTATTTTTCAACATATATTGACACTTCCGAATTATAATCCACAATTTGATTTCTTTGGAAGAAAGAATCAATCTATATAACTTCATATCAGATTTATTTTTCTTATTTAATAATGGCTCAAATATAAAATGTATTCAATTC
>CAMWXG010000158.1 GCA_947178155.1 uncultured Lachnoclostridium sp. | reverse complement strand
AAATATTTGAAATATTTATTGTTATACTGCAATCTGACATATGCTGGCAATTAAGTTCAAGAGCGTATTTAATTTCAGCATTAATTGTGTCAGCTTCTTCATTTATTATAAGTTCTGATGTAGCAATTCTCATTTTAAGAGTTCCAAATGGTGTTCTATAAAATCCCATATGAATAAAATCTTCTTTAAATACCATGTCAGTGAAAACAGTGCCGCGTTTTGTAAGTGATATTTCTTTGTCATTGTTATTAATTTTTAGAAGATTTTTTACAGATGTAGGATTATTGCCTTCTTCCTCTACGAATTCTTCATATGTTATTATGTGCCTGTTTGAAATGTATTTATATATACCTTGCTGAATAGTCTGCATTCCTGTATCGGTTTTATCATAGTCATATTGTATTCCTTTAATTGTAACAAGTACTTTCTCATTCATTATTATAATCTGCCTTTCTGTAAAACAATAATATTTTGGGTATGGTAATAGTTATTACTTATATTATAAGGTATTTATAAATAGAGTGCAACATTTTAAAAATAATGTTTTTGACACTTATGTTTCTTTATGATATTATAATAAGCGAATGATACGGTTATGGTTTTTTAGAGTTTGGTATGTTGTATTTAACAGCATTGGTGATACAAAAAGTGAAGGTTATTATTTAAGTATAAGGAAATGAGGTAAGCTATGATTGTTAAACCGAAAGTAAAGGGGTTTATGTGCACAACAGCTCATCCTGAAGGATGCAGGGCAGCAGTAAGGGCACAAATAGATTATGTAAAAGCACAACCAAAGACAGAAGGCTGCAAAAAGGTTTTAGTTATTGGTTCATCAATGGGATATGGACTTGCAAGTAGGATTGCTGCTACATATACATGTGGCGCGGATACTATTGGAATAATTTTTGACAAGCCGGGAAAAGAAACGCGTACAGGTTCGGCAGGCTGGTATAATACTGTTGCTTTTGAAGAATTTGCAGTTAAAGATGGATATTATGCAAAAACGGTTAATGGTGATGCATATTCGCAGGAGATAAAAGATGAGGTAATAGAGCTTATAAAAAAGGATTGGGGCAAGGCTGATATGGTTATTTACAGTATAGCAGCTCCAAGAAGAAAGACACCAGATGGTGTGACTTATCGTTCAGTACTTAAGACTACAGGTGAGGAATATACCAATAAGACAATTGACCTTATGACAAATGAGATTTCGGAGGTAACTATACCTCCTGCAACAGAAGAAGAAATTTATGATACCATTAAGGTAATGGGTGGTGAAGATTGGAAGTTATGGATTGAGGCGCTTAAATCAGCTGATGTCCTTGAGGATAATGCTGTTACAGTGGCATATTCTTATATCGGACCAAAACTTACTTATCCTATTTATTATAATGGTTCAATCGGAATGGCAAAGAAAGATTTATATAAGACGGCTGATGATATGAATTCTGAATATCCTGATATAAAAGCATATGTATCAGTAAATAAGGCAGTAGTTACACAATCAAGTGCAGCTATACCTATTGTACCGCTTTATATTTCAATACTTTTTAAAATTATGAAAAAAAATGGTCTTCATGAGGGATGTATAGAACAGATTTACAGAATGTTTCATGATCGTATATATACAGATGGAGATGTTGTTACAGATGAAAATCATCTTATCCGCATGGATGATTATGAAATGAAACCAGAAGTTCAAGAGGCTGTGTTTGATGTATGGAATAATGTTTCGGCAGATAATATTAATGAGATGGCGGATATTGATGGATATTGGCATGAGTTTTATGAGATATTTGGATTTGAAATATCTGGTGTGGATTATGATTCTGATGTAGATACTCAGAAACAGATACCAAGTATAGTGCAATAGCACAAATTTTTATATAGCTATTTCCATAATTATATTTTTTTAGGGTGGCATATTGTATGTCACCCTGTTTTTTGTAAATTAGGAAATCAGTAACAAGCAGTGCTTTCAGAACTGAATGCACACATTTTGCCAAAATAAGATTTTGTTTCAAAATCATGCAAAATGGCACTGCAAAACTCGTACTTTTGGCAAAAATCATGCCAAAAATCCTCGAATTTGACGTGGGTGTGAAAAGTAATATTATTTGTTCAATTTATGTTAATATGCTTGAGAAAAAGATTATTAAAGAGTATAATGGAGATAATAAGATAAATGCGATAATGCTAATGCAGATATTGCATAATTAGGAGGTCGTGATATGGATAAAGTAATTACTATAGGAAGGCAATATGGAAGTGGTGGACGTGAAATAGGACAAATGATAGCAGAGCATTATAAAATACCATTTTATGATAATGAATTGATTACAAGGGCAGCTAAAGAGAGTGGATTTGCAGAAGAGATTTTTGAGAGAGCAGAGGATAAGGCTACTAATAGTCTTTTGTATTCGCTTGCAATGGGGATAAATGTTTTTGGGAATCAGGATTTTGGATTTAATGGATTATCACTTGATGATAGGATTTTTCTTGCCCAATCTGATGTAATTCGCAAGATAGCAGAGGAAGGACCATGTGTAATAGTTGGAAGATGTGCTGACTATGTTTTGAAAGAATTTGATAACGTATGTAATATTTTTATTCAGGCATCTATAAGCTTTAGAATTGACAGGGCAGTACATAAGTATAATGATGATGAAAAATCTGCTCCTGATATAATTGTAAAAAATGATAAGAGAAGGGCTAATTATTATAATTATCATGTAGGTGAGAAATGGAATAATTTAAATAATTATGATTTGGTAGTAAGAAGTGATTTGGTTGGTATTGATAATGCAGTAAGATGTATATGTGAATATCTTGGTAAATAGCGATTAGTTTATATTGGTTTTACTAGAATAATTTGTGTTACTTTTTATATGGTAACTAATTTACGGCAGAGAAGGGAGGTAATTTATATGGATCAGAATCTTGAAACAATTAAAAATATCATACGCGGAGGAGGAAATATTGTTGTCTTAAGCGGTATTGAGGTTATGAGAGAAACAGGATTAAATGGAGTAAACGCTGAACATATAGCGTATGATATAGAACAGAAGTATGGATATTCAAATGATGAGATAGTATCTTCGTTATTCTTTTCCAGACGTGTAGATGTTTTTTATAAGTATTATAAAGAAATCATTCTTAATAAAGAAGATGTAAGACCATCTTTAGTTCATGAAGGGGTGGCTAAGCTGCAAAGATATGGCAAACTTGATGCAGTTATAACACGTATGGTATATTGTTTGCATCAAAAAGCAGGGTGTGATAAGGTTATAGAGCTTCATGGTTCAGTAGAAGGCAACAGATGTCCTGTATGTGGGAAAATTTTTGGCTCGGATTATATAAGATATGCTAAAGATACTCCTAAGTGCGATATCTGCAATGTAATATTAAGACCAGGATTTTCTTTGATTGGGGAGATGATTGATAATGGTAAGATTACACAAGCAGGTTGTGCAGTTGAAAGAGCTGGTATACTTCTTATATTAGGTGCTCCTGTAAATTCTCCACTTTGCCGTTATATGGTTAACTATTATCATGGAAATAGAATGATTCTTTTAAATTGTCATGAATCGGTGGGAGATGATAGAGCTAATTATAGAGCCTATGGAAATTTAAGTGAGATGTTTAGTCAGGTTATGGATTTTTGAGGTTCTGATATAGGAGTTGTGTGTATCGAAATGCCAGCAACCCAAGCTATTAGCGGTATGTGAAAATGGAGGAATAAGATGTTAAATATGGATAGGCTTACTTGTGGAGTTTGCTATTACCCGGAACATTGGGCTGAGGAGATGTGGGCAGATGACTTAAGGCGCATGAGGGAATGTGGTATTGAGGTAATTCGTATAGCAGAATTTGCGTGGAATAAATTTGAGCCAGAGGAAGGCGTATATACATTTGATTTTTTTGACAGATTTATGGAGTATGTGGACAGAGCCCATATGAAGGTGATTTTTTGCACTCCTACTGCTACACCACCAGTGTGGTTAAGTGAAAAATATCCTGAGATTCTAAATGCTGATATTGATGGGCATCTTTATTACCATGGGACCAGAAGACATTATAATTTGAACTCCAAGGTGTACAGAGAGTTTTGCCAAAAGATTATAGATAAGCTGGCAGGGCATTATTGTGGGCACTCTGCTATAATTGGATGGCAACTTGACAATGAAATAAATTGTGAAATGGATGTTTATTATTCAGAGAGTGATCATCAGGCTTTTCGTGAGTATCTTCAAAAGAAATATGATAATTTGGAAAATTTGAATGATAAAATGGGAACAGTTTTTTGGAATCAAACATATACGAATTGGCAGCAGGTGCATTTGACTAGGCGTACAAATACCTATGGACAGACAAATCCTCATATGCAGCTAGAGGAGAAAAGATTTATCTCAGAGTCCGCAGTTGAGTTTTTTAGGCTTCAGGCAGATGTTATCAGAAAATATTTAAGAGAAGGACAGTTTATCACCACGAACGGTTTGTTTCGTCATATTGATTATCACAGGCTGGTGGGTGATGTTTTGGATTTTATAACATTTGACAATTATCCTGCTTTTGCGTTTGAGCCTTTTATTATACCAGAGGAAACAAATGGATTAAATGATAGAAATTCTTCTTTTAATCTTACCAGAACGAGAAGTATTTCCAGACATTTCGGTATTATGGAACAACAAACTGGAGCTGGCGGCTGGAACTGTCGTATGTTGCAGCCAATGCCAAAGCCCGGACAAATCAGATTATGGACTATGCAGGCAGTGGCCCATGGTGCGGATTTTATCAGTTATTTCCGCTGGCGCACATGCACCTTTGGTACAGAGATTTATTGGCATGGGTTGAATGATTACTCTAATGTAGAAAATAGAAGAGTGAGGGAAGTAAAGCAGACAACAAAGGATTTGGAAAAGATTAAAGATATTACAAGAGCGGATTTTTATGCAGATGTATCAATACTAATGGATTATGACAATGACTGGGATGGTGAAAATGATATCTGGCATGGTGATGCTGACATTATGAGTAAAGACAGTTGGTTTTGTGCATTGCAAAAGAAACATATTCCATTTGATTTTACTTATATAAATGATATGACAAGTGTGGAGAAGCTTAATAAATATCGGTATCTGATTTATCCTCATGCAACAATACTCACCAATAAGAGAGCAAATATATTAAAGGAATATATTGCAGAAGGCGGTGTGGTGATTTTTGGATGTCGCACAGGTTATAAGGATATTACAGGAAAATGTTATCAAATGGAAATGCCAGGATATGTGGCAGAGCTTTGTGGTTGTATAGTAGAGGATTATACACCTCTATCACAGTTTGATGATAAGGAGGTTATTGTTTGGCAGGATGATGAAAAGGTGGGAAACGAAGCCAGTGCACCTATGTTTAATGATGTGCTTAAGGTGACATCGGGTGAGGTAATGGCTGTCTTTAAAAATAATTATTATGATAGTAAACCGGCTGTAGTACGAAAACGAATAGGCATGGGCTGGGGATATTATGTAGGAACAGTATTTGCAGAGGATACGGCAAAACTTTTGATTGACAGGTTAGGCATAGAAATGCCATATAATCTTGATGAGATTTTTGAGATTCCAGAGGAGATAGAGTTTACACTGCGAGTGTTTCAAGAGACAAAATATGTTTTTTTGTTAAATTATGAAAAGATATCAAGGACGGTTGTTATTCGGAAAGAAGTATGGGATTGTCTGTCAGAGAAGAAAGTATCAGGAAAGATAGAGATGAAAGGATATGACTGTTTGGTACTGCGTTTTTAGTAAAGAAAATAGACGTTATTTTTCACACCCATGCCAAATTCGAGGATTTTTAGCATGATTTTTGTAAAAAGTATGAGTTTTTCAGCACCATTTTGCATGATTTTCAAAGAAAATCTTATTTTGGCAAAATGTGTGCTGTTTTATTATTTATGAATAGTAATACGAGAAATAAAAAAATTTAAAAAATTTAAAAAAAGTTATTGACAAGATATGACAGACATGGTATAGTATAACACGTTGCTGATGCAAACGAATAAATGCATACAGTAAAAATAAAGGCTTACATTAAAAGAAGCCAAAATATAATGAACATTGATAATTGAACAGTAAAACAACCCTGAAAATTCTAAAAGAAATCCA
>CAMWXG010000157.1 GCA_947178155.1 uncultured Lachnoclostridium sp. | reverse complement strand
CTCATATCTTTAACATATGCTATTACATCATTCCCCTTTGGTTTCATTATTTCAATTGTATCACCTACACAGAATTTATTTTTCTGTTCTAATACTGCATAACCATCATCTGTAATACTTCTGACTATACCAAGATAAATATAGTCCTGTTCATAAGTATTATTATCATATATTTGTGCCTCGTGCGAAGCTGCCCCATAAAAAAAGCCTGTTGTAAACTTGCGGTACGTACACTTTGAAATCTCCTGAAGATAATATTCCATACGTGAATTATAAAGCTCTTCTGATTCAAAATAATCATCTATCGCCTGCCTATATGTCCTTGCAACATCAGCCACATAAAGTGCCGTTTTCATCCTGCCCTCAATCTTAAAACTATCAATTCCTGCATTGACAAGATCGGGTATATGCTCAATCATACATAAATCCTTTGAATTAAATATATATGTGCCTCGGTCGTTTTCCTCTATCGGAAGATACTCACCAGGTCTGCTCTCCTCTACTACATAATACTTCCAACGGCATGGGTGCGTACATTCCCCAAGATTAGCATCCCTTCCAGTAAAATAATTGCTTAAAAGACACCTGCCTGAATACGAAATACACATTGCACCATGTACAAATGTCTCTATTTCCAAATCATCAGGTATATTCTTACGTATCTCACCAATCTCCTCAATAGAAAGCTCTCTTGCAGATACAACTCTTTTGGCTCCCAGCTTCTGCCAAAAAATATAATCTGCATAATTAACATTATTAGCTTGTGTACTTATATGAATCTCAATCTTGGGACATACTTCTTTTGCAATCATAAATACACCCGGATCTGAAATTATAAGTGCATCTGGCTTTATACTTTTAAGTTCATTAAAATAATCTCGCACCCCTTCCAAATCATGATTATGTGCAGTTATATTAGCAGTAACAAATACACGCCTGCCATAACTGTGAGCAAACTCTATCCCCTTTTTCATGTCCTCATTTGAAAAATTCTTAGCACGAGCCCGGAGCCCATACATCTCACCGCCTATATAAACGGCATCAGCACCATATACAATTGCAACCTTTAACACTTCAAGACTGCTTGCAGGCACTAAAAGTTCAGGTTTTCCATTTACCAACATATATACTTGCCTCCATTATTATAGTCAGTGAATAGTTTGTTTACGAATAATGCCTACAGCGGCATTTTTCTGAGTATGTTAGTAACTCTTTGACGATGCGAACATAACGCATCGTCAATATTAGAGTTTCTTACATGCTTGTTTATATATCGAAACAGCAACACCATCTCCAACAGGAAGAATAATTGTATCTAAACTATCCGAATGTGTGAGATAATGCAAATATTTTCTCATTCTTCCATGAATTGTCCTGTTACGTCTTGTCACTGCATATCTTGACTGTATAATATCACCATCCTGTAATACATTATCAGTGATAATCACACCTCCATTATCAAGCATTTTAAGCACACTCTCAAGGAAATTCATATACTGCCCTTTTGCTGCATCCATAAATACAAAATCATATATCCTTCCTGTATTGGCAAAACTTTTAAGCACATCTGCAGCATCACCCTCAAAAAGATTTATCCTTCCTTCTAATCCAAATCTTTTAAAATTTTTTTTAGCAGCTTCAATTCTTATAGGAACTTTTTCTATTGTATCTATGACCGTTTCTTTTGGCACGAACTCACTCATAAGCATACTTGAAAAGCCAACAGCAGTACCAATCTCAAGTATTGCATGTGGTTTTGATATTCTTAAAATAAAACCAAGCAATGACTGCATCTGACGTCTTATTATAGGAACTCCTTCAACAATAGCACTCTTTTCAACTTCTCTTAAATACTCAGGTATATCCCATGATAATGACTCAATATATGTTGATAACCTCTCATCTGTAATCATTAATCTGTCCCTCACTCACTAAACGTCAGCATCTTTATAATGGTTTCATAATCCATACTTGTATTTAAAATATACTCACCAGGCTTTATTATAAGCTTATCTGCATCTAAAATCTTCGTCCTAATATAAAATGCATATTTATTAGTAATTATCCCTTCATCTTTAAGCCTTTCTGCAATATTAAATACATCTTCGCCACTGTCTACTTCAAAATATTTATCCTGCCCTGGCGGTTCCTCTGCGACTACAGGACCAAATATACCATAACAAAAATTATATCCATATCTGCAAAGACAAAATACACCATAGAATATCACTGTAACAAGCATTATATTTAAAACAAAATACAATCCACTCCGAAAAATATACAATACATAACCATTCTTCGTAATTTTGCCTGACATTCTATCCCTCCAAAAAATCAGTTTCAACTCCAATATTCTCGAGGAAATTATTTTGAAGCTTACGTATCATTACACAATATTGGTGCTCCGCTGCAAAAAATTCATTTGACAGTGCATTATTTTGCAAATCATAAAATTCCTTTTGAAGTTTATTATTTTCATGAATAAAATTTTCGCTTTCTGTCATCTGCATAGCCAGACTTCTTCTATGATACTCGCCAATTCTTTTATAAAGCTCCGGTTGATTCTTCACATGTTCCAAAAGAGTATTATACTGAATATACTCCCTTGTATTTTTTATAGCCTCAATCAGTTTATTTGTTAATTCCTCTACTTCCAATGCTTAAACCATATTCCTTTCATATCCAAAATATACAGTAACTCTAATCAACTTCCATTATAATAGGAAGAATCATTGGATTCCTTTTCATTTTCTTCCAAAGGTAATCGCCAAGGCTGTCCTTTACTTCCGTCTTAATCTTAGTCCAATCTGAAATATTATTGTCAAGACAACGTTCAAGTGCAGCATATACAATATTCTTTGCCTCATCCATAAGATACTCTGACTCTCTTACATATACAAATCCTCTTGACACAATGTCAGGTCCTGCAAGCAGTCTGTTGGAATACTTCTCAAGTGTAAGAACAATTATAATAAGGCCATTTTCTGATAAATGCTGTCTGTCCCTAAGTACAATATTCCCAACATCACCAACACCAAGACCATCTACCATAATTCCCTGTGCCTGAACCTTTCCAACAAGTGCAGCACTATCCTCTGTAAGTTCAAGTACATCACCTGATGAAAGAATAATTGTATTTTCTTTTGGTATACCAAGCTCCTGTGCAAGCTCTGCATGACGTTTAAGGTGCTGATACTCACCATGTACAGGTATTGCAAATCTAGGCTTTGTAAGAGCATATATAAGTTTAATCTCTTCCTGTGAAGCATGTCCTGATACATGTGTATCCTGAACTATCACATTAGCCCCCTTAGCAGATAATTCATTAATAACTTTTGATACAGATTTCTCATTGCCTGGAATAGGCCTTGAGCTAAAGATTACTGTATCGCCTGGTTCTATAGACACCTTTCGGTGAATATTTGCTGCCATTCTTGAGAGTGCTGCCATAGCTTCTCCCTGACTGCCTGTTGTAATAAGCACAAGCTTCTCTGAAGGATAGTTTTTCATCTGTTCCATATCAATTATAATATTATCTGGAACATCAAGATATCCAAGTTCTGTAGCAGTGCTAATAACATTAACCATGCTGCGCCCTTCAACAACAACCTTTCTGTCATATTTACTGGCAGAATTTATAATCTGTTGGACACGGTCAACATTTGATGCGAATGTTGCTACAATAATGCGGTTTTTCTCATTATCTGCAAATATATTGTCAAATGTCTTTCCAACAGTTTTTTCAGACATAGTATATCCCTGCTTCATTACATTTGTACTGTCACACATAAGGGCAAGAACCCCTTTTTTACCAAGCTCTCCAAAACGCTGTAAATCAATAGTCTCACCATTTACAGGTGTAAAATCAATCTTAAAGTCACCTGTGTGAACAATAGTTCCAATAGGAGTAAATATTGCCAGTGCAGCTGCATCTGATATACTGTGGTTAGTCCTTATAAACTCAACACGAAAACAGCCTAAGTTTATAGACTGCCCATACCTTACAACCTTACGTTTTACAGGTTTAGGAAGCACATGCTCTTTTAGTTTATTTTCTATAAGCCCCATTGTAAGTTTCGTTGCATATACAGGTGCATTTATCTCTTTTAAAACATAAGGTAGTGCACCAATATGGTCTTCATGTCCATGTGTTATTACAAATGCCTTCACCTTGTCAATATTCTCTTTAAGATATGCTATATCTGGTATCACAAGGTCGATACCAAGCATATCATCTTCTGGAAACGAAAGACCACAATCAATGACAATAATACTGTCCTCATACTCAAATGCTGTGATATTCATTCCAATCTGCTCTAAGCCACCAAGTGGTATAATCTTAAGTCCATGTCCAAGCCCGCTCTTACTTCTTCTTTTTGATGCTTTAGAAGCAGATTTCTTTTCCTGCTGTCTTATTGTATATGGCACAATACTTGTCAAATCACTTTCTTCCTGCATATCTGGTTTTACAGCTTTTGTAATTCTTCGCGCCGCTGGTCTCTTAAATGGCGGCATCTTTCTATCCGCAGATTTCCTTCTTGCATTTGATGACTTTTTACCTGACTCTCCGCCTGTAAATATAGTCTCCCCAAATGTAAATTCAATATCATTTTCATTCTTCAATTACATTTCCTGCCTTTCTAATATTATATATAACGTACATATGTAACACAAAATATGCGCACTTAATTATAGAACATGTTATAAAATGTTAGCCGTGAATAGTAACTATAAAATTAATTTCGACATTTTCCATACATGCTCTATGATTTTCAAACAAATCATCTACGATTATTCCTTAAAGGCGCAAAATATTAGTATCACAATCACTTATTATTTATTTTTATAGTCTTTAAATTTCTATATCAACATCACCAATAGTTTCTTCAAATACCTTTGATATTGCCTCTAATTCATTTTCATCTTGAATTATTTCATATACACTTTGCTCGTCTTCTTCACGCACTTCTTTTAAAATATATCCCTCTGAATCTTCCCCCTCTTCCTTGTCTGCTACCAGTAAATAATCAACTCCTGCTATTCTAACCTGCTCAATCACGAAAAATGCTGTAATGCTTCCATCATCAGCAGTAAATTCTATTCTTGTCTGCTTTTCTTTCATAACAAATAAATATTTCCTTCCAAATTATCTTCTATCCAAATATCCCTGCAAAATTAAAGACGCTGCAAGCTTGTCAATATATTCTTTGCGCCTTTCACGTTTAACGCCGCCCTCTTCAAGCACAGCATCTGCTGCCACTGTAGTAAGTCTCTCATCCCAATATACCACTTCAAGACCTGTACGTCTCTCCAAAGTGTCACCAAACTCCTTTGTCCTTTCACAGCGGCTTCCTTCGGTGTTATTAAGATTTTTCGGAAAACCTATGACAATAAGAGAAACTTCATACTTAATTATAAGTTCCTCAATACGGGCATATGTCCTCCTTAATTTATTTTCACGCTCACGCCTGACAGTTTCAATGGGCTGCGCCGTAATAAGTAATTCATCACTTATAGCAACACCTACTGTCTTTGCACCATAATCAAGTCCCATTATCCTCATATCTCACCTGTCAGCCTTCAAAATTATTTTTAATATAGTCCTCTAAAAGCAATTCAATAATCTCATCACGTTCAACCCGCCTTATAAGACTCCTAGCTCCTTTGTGACTTGTAATATATGTCGGATCTCCTGACATAACATAACCTACTATCTGGTTTACAGGATTATATCCTTTCTCTGTAAGAGCTTCATAGATACGGGCAATAACGTCCTTTACCTCTATCTCCTGCTCCTTTTGAACCTTAAAATACTGTGTATTATTAATCTCCTGCATAAAGGTATCGGCCTCCATTCTTTCACGTACAAATCTTTACTATTATAGTAATATATCTAAACCGAAAAAACAACTCTTTTTTTATCAAACAATATTATGCGTTACTGTTCACTTCGTTACCAGTAAACAAACGCATTTATAATATGTTGGCACTTTGAGCACTAAGATGCGCAAATTCACCAAGAACTATTTCATCAGTAAGATTTCTGGTAATATGCACAGAAGCAATTGTATTGCATATTTTTTGCTTTTCTGAAAATCCCTCTGCGCAGGCTGCAATTCTTATATATCTTTCATTATAACCTATAATATACTTTTTTTCTTGTATCATGGT